>SCTT01000096.1 GCA_004322435.1 bacterium | reverse complement strand
GCCGAGCCGTCGGCCGCGTAGGAGGCGTCCTGGCCCCGCGACTCGATCTGGTACTGGCGGTCGCCCGACGCCCAGGCCACCGCCAGGTCGTAGGTCCACGGCGTGAACACCACGGCGCCCGAGTTGAACCAGCCCGGGGCGGCGAAGGTGCCCGAGGAGAAGGCCTGCGGGCCGGGCAGGTAGTACCAGCTGTCGCCGCCCTGCAGATAGGAGATGCGGACGTCCGCCGCGCGGATGCCGGAGTTCCACGGGGCCCCGGGGTCCGAGGCCGTGCCCGAGATCTCGTGGCCGGCGCCGCTGACGTTGACCCGTTTATAGGAGGCGCCGTCGACCGGGAAGGTCAGGCCCGAGGTCGGCGGCACCGAGTCGACCATGAACGTCCGGGACGAGACGCCTCCCGTGAAGGCGCTCTGCTCGTTGCCCGCGGTGTCGATGGCCTTGACCGTCAGCACGTACCAGGTGTTGGCGCTGCGCAGGGTCGTGTTGAGCAGGCCGTCGGTGTAGGTCCAGTTGGCGCTCACGTCCGAGGAGGTCGCGAGCCAATAAGGGCAGGGACGGTTGAAGCTGCCGCCGCCGTCGTAGCAGAGGTTCTTCTGCACCGAGCGCAGGGAGGCGCTCGACTTGGCCATCGCCCAGAAGTCGGCCGCGGTGCCCGAGAGGGCCGCCAAGGTGTTCAGGGGCCCGAAGGCCGTCGGCCGGGTGATGCCCGCCTCGCCGGGCGTCACGTCCCAGCGGAAGGTCCGCGGCGTCGCGGCCTGGGTGTTGGTCGCCTTGTCGCGCACCACGAGCTCGGCCGTGTACGAGACGTCGGCCGTGAAGGCCTGCGAGTTCGTCAGGCTCCCGTGCACGACCTGGTAGCTGTTGCCGCCGGCCGGGGCCCCCGTGACGCAGGTCGCGTCGGGGGTCGCGAAGCAGTTGGCCGTGCCGCCGGCCACGTAGGCCGAGGAGACGAAGTTGAAGTAGTTCCCCGAGTCGTCGCGCTTGAGCCGGAAGTAGATGGTCTTCGAGGCGCCGGGGGAGCCGTCCGAGTTGTCGGACGCGGTGCCGGCGAGCTGGGGGACGCTGTTGGCGAAGCCCACCGAGGGGAACGTCACGGCGGCCTGGGGCGGCGCGTTGTCCACGAAGAACTGGCCGGACTGCGCCGGCGACTCGGTGTCCGAGATGTTCTTGCCGCGCACCTGGAGCAGGAACTGCCGGAAAGTCCCGAATACCGTCCAGCTGCTCGCCCCCAGCGAGAAGTTCCAGAAGTTGTCGTTGCCCGGGCCGTTATCGGTGAAATTCATCCCGGCCGCGCTGAAGTTGTTGAAGGAGTTGGTCGAGCGCCACCCGGGCTGGGTCTGGTCCCAAGCGAGGAAGTTCACGGGGTCCGTCACGTCCGTCAGCAGATATTCGACCGACGTCGAAGGATCGTTGGCCGTGCCCGTGATGGTGACGGCCCCGGCCGTGAAATAAGCGTTCGCCGCGGGCTGCTGGACGAGCGTGCGGGGCACCGGCTGCGTGAAGGTGAACTGGATGCGGTTGCGGCTGTTGACGGCGGCCGGCACGGTCTCGCGGTTCAGGGCGCGGTCCTCGGCCACCACCACGACCTGGTACTGGACGCCGGACACGAAGGTGGGGGTCGAGGCCCCGGTGGCCAGCCAAGCGACCGGCGAGGCGTTGTTGGTCGAAGCCTCCACCCAGTAGCTCGGGTCGGCGTTCGGCGCCGGCGGCGACGGCGCATCCGCGATGCTGAAGGACTTCGTCACGCTGCTCCACCAGTTCTTCGCGCCGGAAGCGCGGTAGTAGGCGACGTAGACCTTGTTGATGCCCGAGGCCCCGACGTCCGCCGCGGTGCCGACGACCGAAGCCAGAGACTCCGGCGAGGAGGCGTCGACCGGCACGGTGATGGTGGACACCGGCGCCGAGAAGTCCGCGTTGAACGTGTTCGTCGTCACCAGCGTCTGGATGTTCCCGGCGCGGTCGTGGCGGACGAAGGCCGAGACCTGGTACTGCTGCAGGTCCTGCAGGGCCCCGGCGGCGAGGTTGTACGACCAGGTGCCGCTCGAGTCGCCCACGAAGGTGCCGCTCGAGTAGATGGCCGCGGTCTGGTTCACCCAGGCCGTGCCGTTCCACCAGCAGGGCGTCGCGCTCGAGCAGCCCGCGCCGGCCATGTCCTGCACGGCCACGACCACGGCCGAGGAGAAGAGTCCGGACTGGTAGTCGCGGGCCCCGTTCACGCAGGCGGGGTTGCCGCCGACGGGAGTGTCCTCGTTTAAGACGTCGCAGAAGCGGTCGTTGGCGGTGCCGGTGACGAGGACGGGGCCGGACCCGGCGAAGCTCGAGTGGACGGGGAAGGCGACCTTCGCCGCCGGGGTGGTGCGGTCCATGACGAAGGAGGAGACGCTCTCGGGAGCCTCGAAGTTGCCGGCGGCGTCATGGCCGCGCGCGTAGAGCTTGAACTGGTAGCCGTCCGGCCAGGCGTTCGTGAAGGTCTTGGACCACACCGGGTTTGAGAGCGTGGTGCCGAAGGTCGGCGGGACCGGTTCGGCGCCCGCGGCCCAGCTCGTGCCGCCCCACCAGCCGGCCACGTTGCCCGGGGCGCAGCCCGAGCACCACAGGTTGACCTTCACCTCGTCCAAGGTGGAGGCCGTGGGCGTCTGGGCCGCGTCGGAATAGGCCGTGCCGCTGATGGTCGCCAGGACGGCCGCGTCCTTGAGGTACGCCCCGGGCGAGGGGCGCGTCAACAGGGTGACCGGCAGCGAGTTGTCGTAGGTGAAGGTCAGCGCCGGGGTGCCGTCCGCGTACTGGTTGGCGGCGATGCGCGCGTCGTCCTTGGGCGAGGCCGGGTACGTCGAGACGTTGACCGCGCTGTCCGTCGCGCGGAACCACAGCACGTAGGGGGTGTTGTCCTGCAGCGACGGCCAGGCCCGGCTCCACTGGGTGGTGCCGGAGAGGCCCTGCCAGTTGTTCTGGCCGTTCGAGGGGAAGCCCGCGCCGCCGTCCCAGTAGCCGGGCAGGATGTCGTTCTTAAGGAGGACCTCGACGCCGGCGACCCCCGAGTTGCCCGTCAGATTGTCGGCGGCGGTGCCGGCCAGCGCCGAGAGCCCCGCCGCATTGTAGGCTTGTCCGTTGAGCGGGAACGTGGACTGCACCACGGGCGCCTGGCTGTCGAAGCGGAACGGGATGCCCTTGCCGGCGCCGGTCGGCGTGTCGGACTTGTTGCTCGCCCAGTCCCAGGCCGCCGTCACCACGCGGTAGGTGTTCGAGCTGGCGAGGAGGCCCAGCGGGATGGGCGTGGACCAGCCCACCGAGAAGGCCCCCGCGCCCTGCACGCTCGTGGTCGCGACCAGGTTCCAGGCCGGGCCGGGCGCCGCCCCGCCCAGCGGCCACGGCGGCGGGTTGGCCAGCGAGAACGAGCCGGGAGAGCCCCAGTCCCACCACTGCTGGAGGGTGTCGGCCGTGTTCTGGACGGCGACATAGACCCCCTTGATGCCCGCCCCGCCCGCGTCCGTCGCGACGCCCGTGAAATTGGACAGGCTCTTGTAGGACCCGCTCAGCGGGGACGTGACCACCGAGGTCGGCCGGGTCACGTCGTAGACGAAGGAGCGGGTTTGGTTCGCCGCCGACACGTTCGGGTCCGTGACGTTGTTGACGCAGTTGCCGGCGCGGTCGCAGGACTTCACGAAGAAGCGGTAGGTGACGCCGGTGTCCAGCACCCCGGCGTTGAAGGAGTTCGCCGGCGTATAGGTCCACTTCGTCCCCGCGCCCGTGTAGACCTGCGTGGTCCACTGGATCTGGGCGAGGTTCGTCAGCGTGAAGTCCTCCGCGGTCCGGTCCCACCAATCCCACGTCGAGTCGGTCGCCGGCCCCGAGGCCAAGGCCACGTAGACGTCGCTGACGCCCGAGGCGTAGGTGCCGTTGTCGGTGACGGCGCCGGAGGCGTAGTGCAGCTCCCACTCCGGATTGGCGTTCGAGCCGTTGGCGTAGAAGGCCAGCGCGGGCGGCGCGTAGGGGACCTGCACGTCCAGGGTCGGCGCCTGGTTGTCGAAGGTGAACAGGACGTCCCCGCCCGCGGCGGCGTCGCGCCGGTTGCCGGCGCGGTCGGTGACGCGCACGAAGACTCGGAAGCGCTGGTCGTTGGCGAAGGCCGGGGCGATGGCCGTCGTGGTGCTCCAGTCGACCGTCCCGTTGACGCCGGCCACCGAGACGGGCAGCCAGTGGTCGTTTAAGGCGGTCCAGGAGGAGCCCGTCCAATCCGCGTCCGGGGCCCCCAGCCGTTGGAGGCGGATGTCGACCCGGCTGATGCCGGCCAGGTCGCCGTTGGCCGTGCCGGTGATGGAGGAGACGGCGTTGTAGAAGCGGCCGTCGAGCGGCCAGGTCACGGAAGCCACGGGAACGGTGTCGTCCACCACGAAGGTGATGGTCGACTGGTACACCGAGAGGTTGCGCAGGTCGGCGCCCGTGCGGTCCACGGCCTTGTCCCGCGCGCGGGCGCGGACCGTATAGCGGCGGTTGCCCGAGGGGCCCGAGCCCCAGTCGACGCCCGCGGTGTTGAAGGACCAGTTGGCCCCCCCGGTCACGCCCACCGGGATGACGCCCGGCGTGGTCGTCCAGGCCCCGGACACCCAGTACTGGCTGGTGCCCGCGAGGAGATAGGAGAGCTCGACGTCCACGTCGTCGTCGTCGACGACCTTGAAGCCGGCGGCCGTCGCGACGGGGCCGTCGGCCGCGGTGCCCACGATGCCGGTGAGGTTGAGGTCCGCCGACTTGTAGGCCGCTTCGGGGCTCGTCATCCCGGTCGTCGGGTTGCCGGTGGCCGGGAAGACCAGCCAGGCCTGGGGCGGGGTCTTGTCGAAGGCCAACGTCATCGAGGAGGAATTGACCGTGCTCCACTGGGCCTGGAGGTTGCCCGCGCGGTCGAGCGCCCGGGAGCGGACGACGTAGCGGACGCCGTCCACCAACGCGGCGGCGAGGTTCGCGCTCGTGTAGGACCAGGTCGCCTGGCTGACGTTGTCCCAGTTCGCGTTCGACTGGACGTCGGCCGTCAGCCAGCGCTCGGAAGAGGCCCAGCAGGACGGGATGCAGTCGCCCGTGAAGTACTTGCCGCTGTCGAGGCCGGACTGGGCCTGGATGGAGACCTGCACGCCGCTCGAGGCCAGCACGGGGTCGATGCCCGAGGGATTGATGCCGGAGGCGCCGTTTTCAGACGGGACGGGGTCCAGATCGTCGACCAGACCCGAGATGACGCTCAACGTCGACAACGTGCTCACGCCAACGGCGGGAGCCGTCATGGTGCCCGTGGGGATGTAGGTGTCGTAGCGGAACTGGACGTCCGTCGCATTGGCGGCGTTCTGGGCCACGTCCGTGCCCGTCAGCGTCACGCGGTACTTGACGCCCTGGATCCAGCCCGAGTCGTTCGAGATGCCGATCGGCGCCGTGGTGAAATTGACGCCGCTCTGGACCGCGACCATATCGGCGTCGGGGGGGCTGCCCGCCCGGAAGCCCCCCGCGCTCGGGCTGAAGGCCGTCGCGGACGCGCTCGCGTACTCGACGCGGAACTTGACCGAGGTGCCGGCCACGTCGGAGGCCGTCACGCCCCCCCCGGGGACCGAGTCCAGCGCCGTCCCCGAAAGCTGGGTCAAGGTCCGGACGGCGCCCGCCGTCGCGTTCGGGGCCTTGACCAAAAGGTTCGGCGCCGTGTCGTCGAAGTAATACGTCCGGACCTTGGGCGGCGACTCGTCCGTGAGGCCCACGTAGGCCATCGTCCGGATGCGGAAGCGGTGGTCGGTGTAGCTGCCCGGGAAGCCCACTGGGAACGAGTAGGACCAGGTGTTGGGCGAGCCCGGGATCACCACGGCCGTCACGTAGATGGAGGAAGCGTTGAAGGTGTTCCCGGAGCACTTGAGCCATGAGGCCCCGTTCCAGCACAGGTTGTCGTCGACGTCCAACGGGTCGTCGGCGAACCGGACGTCGGTCGTCGAGACGGTGACCTGGACCCGCACGTTCGTCGCCGTGGCCGAGGCCGTGCCGTTGATGGCGGTCAGCCGGTTCGCCCCCGCGGCGGAACGATAAAAAACGTCGTTGGCCGACGGCGTCTGGATGGCGGAACCGATGTCCGATTGGACGAAGCTGAACTTCGCCGAGACCTGGCTGCCGGTGTTGTCCACGGCGTCCGAGGAGTAGGCGATGACGAAATAGTCGCGGCCCGCCTCCCAGCCGGGGGCCCCGATGCCGACCGCCGACGTGTTGAGCGACCAATCCTTGGTCGGGTTCGCGCCGCTCATCGAAGCCTCGAAGAACTTCTTCGCCCCGGTGAAATCCCCGTTGAGCGCGGTGAGGCATTTCGTGGCGTCGGGCCCGCCCGCCCCGTTGTCCCGGCAGATGGCGACGAAGGTCTTGCCGACGCCGGCATGGGCGTCGTTGGCCGTGCCCTCGACCGAGTTCACGGTCGTCACCGAGCTGTTCGGGTTGGGCACCGTCAGCTGGGACGTGGGCGCCAGCTTGTCCACGCGGAAGAAGCGCACGTTGTAGCGGGAGTCGTTCCAAGCCCCGAGGGCGATGTCGGGCGGCGTCTCCGTGTTGGGCAGCGGGGCGTTCGCCCCGTCCTTGGCGGCGTCCTTGGCCCGGACGCGCACGCGGTAGCGCTGGCCGGTCTGCAAGGCGTTCCACAGGCCGCCGCTGGGCTGGTCGTGGTCGGTGTCGTAGGTGAAGCTCGAGTTCTGGATGGTCATCGTGCGCCAGGCCGGGTGCGTCGGCGTGCCGACGGTGTCGCAGTTGGTGGAGAAGGTGGCCCCGGACCAGCACAGGCCCGTGACGTCCACGTCCTTGATCTCGACCTCGCCCGCGCAGATGTTGCGGAAACCGTCCGCCGGGACGCCGTCGCAGCTCTCGTCGAAGCCCATGCCGACCCCCGAGGCCGGCTCGTCGAAGGCCGTCCCGCGGATGAGGTCCAGCGCGTAGCCGGTGTTGGAGGAGTAATACACGTCCTCGAGGGGGTAGACCAAGGTGGAGCTCGGCTTCTGGGTCTCCCACTGGAACACCGCCGACAGCGTCAACGAGCTGGTCTCGTTCGTGTAGGGGGCGGCGACGTTGTCCCTGGCCCAGGTGTAGACGTAATACGTCTCCGTCGAGCGGGCGTTCCAGAAGGGGTCGGAGACGTCGGCCAACGGATAGGACCACGCGTTCCCGGCGAAAGGCTCGCCGTCCGTGGGGTCGATTCGCAGCGAGCACCAGTTGAGGCCGGTCGCGGCGCAGAAGTCCGGAGCCCCCGCGATGCCGGGGTCCTCCCGGTACCACTTGCCGTCCGACTGCCGTTGGACACCCAAGCCCACCTGGTGCGCCTCGGCGTTGAAGATGCCGCCGCCCTCCGGCTTGTCCCGGACCGTCCCGCCGATGCTCGACGGCAGGCTCAGCGGCAGGCCGCCGAAGGTCGTCCCGCTCGTCACCGACAGGTTGGTCAGCTGGGGGGCGGAGTAGTCGTAGATGAAGGAGAGGGTGTATTCGATCTGGTTGCCGGCGACGTCGCTGGCCTGGAACACCATGTAGTAGTCCTTGCCTTCGCGCCAGGGCACCCCCGAGGCCACGGACACCGCGTACTGGACGGCGGTGGTCGAATGGGCGAAGTTCCAGACCGTCCCGGCGGAGGTCCAGGAAGAAGGAGAGAGCTCGTTGAAGAAATTGACCCCGGCGAGGCCGTTGTACTGCAGCGTGTAGCTCGACTGCGCGATGCCGGAGCCGGTGCCGTCGTTCAGATAGAAGCGGATGTTCGTCAGCGGGCTCGAAGAGTTCCACAGGCCCACCAGCGCGGTCGGCGTGATGAGGGTGTCCCCGAGGAAGCCCGTCGTCCCGGCCGTGCTGAAGGCCACCTTGCTCAGCACGGGGGCCGTCTTGTCGAGGTGCAGGAAGTAGGTGTAGAGCGGGGAGGTCGCGTCGCCCTTATTGACGCCGCCGGAGACGCCGTCGGTCGCGCGGTTTCCGGCCGAGTCGGCGGCGTAGGCCTCGATGCGGTAGTAGTTGCCGTCCACGAAGGAGATGCCGGAGATGTCCCAGGCCGGCACCTGCTCGACGACGTCGGCGGACGTCAAAGTGTAGCCGCCGCCCGGCAGCTGCTTCCAAGCCTGGGCCCCCGTGATGCTGGCGCTGAGCGTGTTGAGGGTCGGGTCCAGCCAGCGCTGGACCGCGTTGGCCGCGTCCACCTCCGCCACGCGCACGTAGATGAGCTGCTTGTCGCGCGAGTCCGCCACGTTGTCGCGGATGCTCACCTGGATCGCATTGAAGCTCTTGACCCAGGTCGCCGCCCCGACGCTGGTCGCCAGGCCCGTCGGGGTCACGAAGGCCAGCGTCGGCGACTGCACGTCGTACCAGAAGTTGACGTAGGAGGGAGCCGCCCCGGATGAAGAGAGGTCCACGGACAGCCCGGAAAGCGCCTCCGCCTTGGCCGAAACCTTATAAAGGTGCGAGTTCTGCCATTGGGGGATCCAGATGCCGGTGGTGACGCCGCTCGTGATGGTCACGGTCTGCGTCGAGGTCACTCCGCCGGGGAAGAGGGTCTGGGTGGTGTCGCCGGCCCCCGCGACCAGGCTGAAGTGCTCGTTGGCGGGTCCGAGCTTGCCGTCGTTGTGGAACGACTTCCAGCCCGTGGTGCTCGCTTCCACGCCGGTCACGTCCTGGATGAGCAATTGGGCCGTCGTCAAGCCCGAGCCCAGCTGGCCGAAGTCCACGACCACCTCGGTGACGGAGTTCGTCGCCCCCGCCACCGGAAGCTTGAAGTCGATGCCGGGGGCATTGCGGTCCAGCACGAAGGCGCGTGTGCTCGGTTGGACGGGATTAAACGGGTTGCCCACGCCGCCGTCCTCGCTCCAGCTGCGGACGTCCACCTCGTAGGAGCCGTCGAAGGGGAGCTGGTTCCCGAAGTTGTAGCGCCAGGTGACCGAGGCCGGATGGACGGTCAGGGCGCCGCCCGTGAGGTCGAGCCAGGAGGCGTCGGGGGACTGCGGCGCCAGGTTGCTTCCGGTCCAGAACTGGCCGCTGTGGCCCCCGCCCGGCGTGTATTCGACCCGCACCTGGACCTTCGTGATGCCGCAGCCGACGCCGTTCTGGCCGATGTTGTTGCACGAGGCCTGGCCGGTGATGGAGGACAGGGAGTTGATGTAGGGCACCCCTGCGGCGGGCCAGGTCAACGTGGCGGTGGGCACCGTGACGAAGAAGGTGGCGTTCGCGCTCAGCGCCGACCCGCCGGCCGGGTTACGCAAGGAGAGCGTATAGAAGCCGCCGGGGGCCGCGGTCGAGACGTCCACGAAGGCCCGGAGCTGCATCCCGGCCGCGCCCGGGATGCCAAGATAGGTCATCGAGGTCACCGAGATGCCCGAAACGACCGCGCTGCTGACGGGGTCCAAGAACTCGATTTTGGCCGTGTTCGAGGAGGCCATCGCGGTCGCCTGTCCGCCCCAGTTCATGAAGTTCCCTCCGTTGATGTAGAGAGGGAAGCGCATGCTGATGGTCGTCGGGTCGCGATAGACGGCGCCCGCCGACAGCGTCGAACCGACGAGCAAAGACGCGGCGGTCGTCACGCTCGAGACGGTCGGGGGCGGCAGGTTGATGCTGAAGGCGCGGTTGGAGGCCGCCGCGCCGTTGCGGTCGTATCGCGTCGGGTACTCCTGTCCGTCCGGCATCATGACGCGCAGGTCGTAATCCGTGCCGGCGGCGACGAAGGTCGAAAGCCGGACGCCGACGGTCAACTGGACCTTGGAGTTGAAGACGACGCTGGTGGTGGTTATCTCCACCTGCGTGGCGCTGGTCTTGAGGATATAGAAGGCCGGGATGGTGCTTCCCTTCACGCCCTCGCTGAGGTTCGAACCGGTGACGATGAGGGTGTAGGTCGAGTTGGTCAGGTAGCCGGCGGCGGGCGAAGTCGTCACGTACATCCCGTTGGCGAGCCCGCCCCCCGGGATGGCGTAGGTCGAGTTGATGATCTTGTCGAAATAGATGTTGCCGTTGTCTTCCCACATGATGGGCACGGGCTGGTTCGGGTCGGCCCAGAACCCCAGCTTAGGGTTGGCGATGGCCGTGCCCGTCCGATAAGTCTGCACGGCGCCGCACTCCGCCGTGACGTTCATGGTGGACGGGCAGGGCAGATACCGCAGCTGGGTCCCGGTCGGGTCCACCCAGGCCACGAAGTAGCGCCCTACGCCGGAGTGTTGGCCGTAGGTGATGGCGGGGCCGCTTTGGGGGACTAGGGGACTGCCCCCGGTGTTGAGGGTGACAGACGACGTGATGACGGCCTGGGCGGTGCGGCGCGCCATCACCGGATTGCCGCCCTGGTCGATGTAGACGAAGGCGGCCTCCGCCCCCCCGGGGATGTTGATGATGGAAGCGCCGTAGCCGTCGGTTTCGCCGGTCTCCCGGATGTTGAACACGGCATGGGTGTCCGGCGTGACCGCGTTGTTCTCGAAGACCTTCTCCATCGTCGAATAGCGGGTCGAATAGGAGTCGTAATCGAGGGACAAGAGCTCCAGCTTGCCGGTGCAGGTCTGGTCGTCGAGGCCGTTTTGGCTCGTCCCGTTCGCGCAATAGAGGATGCCGTTGTTCGTGGGGTCCACCGTCAGGTTGTCGAGGCGGGCCAAGACGAGGATCTTCGTGGCCGTGCTCATGTCGATGACGGGAGCGGCGGCGACGGAGGTGAGGGTGTCGTAGGTGTTGTCGGCCTGGGTGTTGTTCTGGTCGGTGCATTCGGTCCAGACGTGCATCGCGTCCACGGTCCGGCCCGTGTCGATATAGCCCGTCACGTCCCGCGTGAGGTTCGTGAGGCCGATGGTGCCGAAGCCGTCCAACGCCGTGCCGCTGCGGTTGGCGTCCGTGAAGACGCCCACGTAGCCGAAGCCGCCCGCGGGCCGGACCGAGGACACGATGATGGCGGAACGCTGAGACATCGGGTCCCAGGTGTTGTTGTTTTGGCTGCCGAAACGGCAGCCCCAGAGGCCGTTCGTGGTCCCCCCCGGGTTCTTGCCGGTCCCCACGCGGACCGTCATCTGCTGCTGCCGGATGCCGGTCGCGGCGTCCCAGGCGATGGTGCCGTCGGCCTTCGGGGTGCCCCACCGGACGAACATGGTGTTGCCGCTCGAGTCTCCCATGCGGCCGTTGGTGGTGGACCCGCCGCCCGCGGCGTTGATGCCGGCGTCCGAAGCCGTGACGTAGAGGCGGTTGAGCGAGCTGTCGTACCAGATGCTGGGGTTGGTCCAGGCCGCGGCGGGAGCCGTCAGGGTGAACGGGAACACGTCGGCGTTCTGGCCGGCGCCCTTGACTTCGTCGAAGCCGGTCCAATCGAGGCCGTCCTTCGACCAGCGCCAGATGGCCCGATTCGGGCTGGCGGCTTTGAGGAACACCCAGTAGCCCATGCTCGGGATGTGCAGGACGTTGTGCTGGCCGGGGTAGAGCAGGTTCGAGGACGAGCCGACCTGACGCTGGGCCGCCGCCGCCGGCGCGGCCGCCCCCGGCAAGAGCGCGAGCGCCGCCGCCAAGGCGGCCAGCGCGCGGGTGGGCCGGCGGCGTTCAGCCACGGACACCCTCCGCCGCGGCTTGGGCCGCGCGCCGGACGGCCTCGTTGGCGTCTTCCGCCGCCGCCCTGCGCAGCGCGGGGAGGGCGGAGGCGGCGCTCCGGCCGATCCGGCCGAGCGCCGTCGCCGCCGCCGCGCGCACGGGAGCGGCGGGGTCGCCGAGGGCCGCGGCGAGCGCGGGCACCCCGGCCTTCGCTCCGACCTGCCCCAGGGCCAAGGCGGCGAAGGGCCGCGCGTCGGGGTCGCCCTCGGCCAAGGCCTTGGCGAGCGCGGGAACCGCGCGCTTGCCCTTCGGGCCCGCCGCCCGGACGAGGGCCTGCCCGCAGGACTGGCGGGCCTGGGGGCGCTCGAGGGTGCAGGCCAAGAGCTCTGGCAGGAATCCCACGAAGTCGGGCGTGGAAACCTGGGCCAGGACGTCGCCGGCCCGGCCCCCCACCGCCGCGTCGTCCAAGAGGGCCAGGAGCTCCGGGACGGCAGGCCGTCCGATCCGAGACGCCACCACGGCGGCCGCGCGGAGCTGACGGTCGCTGGAGGCCCCCTCGAGCACCGGGCGCAAAGCGGGGGCGCCGGCCTTGACCAGGGCCTCCATCGCCGCATTGCGTTCCGCCGGCGCGCCGCGCAGGCCCTTGAGCGCCGCGGCGACCTCGGCCGGGACGGGGGCGGGCTGACCCAACAGAAGGGCGGGAGCCAGCGCCAACGCGGCGAGCGCGGCGGCCATCGCCAGCGCCGGCGCGTGCGCGCGCTTGAAAGAGAGAATCTTATAGCGGCCTTCGTTCATAAAAGCTGGCCCTACAGTGTGCTCGTACAGTCGTTGTCCTGCGGTTTAGGTTTTGTTACGGCCCTGCGGCCCCGGAAGGCCGCCGAGGCGGCCCGCGGGGCGCTCCCTTGCGGGAGCCGCACGGGGATGCGGCGCAGGCTTTAAATCCGGAGAGGCACGCTGAAGGCGCGGCCGAAGAAGGCGGAAGGAAGGCCGACGGGGTCCGCGCGGCGAGGCGCGGCCGCCGGGGCGCCCAACCGGACCGCGGGCAGGGTGATGCGCGCCTTGGGCGGCCGAGGCGCCGCGGCGGCGGAGACCCCGTGGTGCGGGGCCGCGCCCTGCCCGCCGCGGACCCGGGACACCGGGGCCGACAGCCGCTCGAGGAACTCGGCCAACAGGCGCGCGGCCTTCGTCGCGACCGGGGCGGACTCGGCGGCGGCGCCGGCGCGCAGCTCGCGCGCCAGCGCCGCGCGCGAGATGGGGCGGTTCTGCGCGTCGCGCAGCTCGACGCCCTCGCCCTGCGAGAGGGCGGCATAGGGGCTGACGGACGCCGCCTGCGACAGCGCGGTGGGGGAGGCTGAAGCCTGCGCGGCGAGGAACGCCGCGCAGGCGGCCAGCAAGGCAAAGGAGCGCCCGGCCCCCATGACTATCTTACCCCTCTATCCCGAAGATAGTCAGCAGCGGCCGGGCGGAATCGGTTCGTTTGGCGCGCCATGGTCCGTTTCGGTAGCCTGGCCGTCCCGGACTCGGGACCCGCGGCTTTGCGCCCCCGGCTTGCGCCGAGTTTGCCGTTTCGTCGCTCACGACGCGACACCAGGAGTATAACCGGGAGCCTTGATTTGTCAAGGGGGGTGGGATTGACAGACGTAAGACCCCCCCCGATGGGCTCCCCCTGGCACATGCTCTGAGTCTAAGCGCCGACCTCCGGCGCGTCAAGGCGGGGGCGGCGGGGCGGCCTACCGCGGCGGCGCTCCGCCCCCCCACATCGCCGGGTCCTCCCGCACGGCGCCCCGGAACGCGCGCGCGGCTCCCGTCCCGTCTCCCGCCGCGCCGAAGGCGTGGGAGAGAGCCAGGAACGCCGGGCCGCGTCCGGAGGCGCGACGGGCCGCGGACACCTCCGCAGCCAGAGCTCCGCCGTGGGAGAAGGCGTCGAGCTGGTCCAGGGCCTCGGCGTCGCGGCGCGCCTCGAGCAGGGCATAGGCGAGGTCCAGCCGGGCGCGCCCGACGCCCTTGAGGCGCTTCAGCCGAGAGCCGAAGACCTCGACCGCCGCATCCGGCCGTCCGGACATCACATAGAGCGTGCCGAGGTCCCGCTCCAGGCCGTCCCGCCAAGGGTCGCCCGCCGCGACCCCCGCCAGCTCACGCCGCGCGGCGTCCGGCCGGGCGGCGGCGAGCAAGGAGCGCGTCAACCGGGCCGCGACGTCCGTCCCGGAGGAGCAGGCCGCCGACAAAGGCTCCGAGAGGCGCTCGAGGGTCCGGAAATTGCGCGCCTGGGCCTCGGCGTCGTATAGGCCTTCGACGGCCCGCGCCTCCAGGCTCGGGCGCAGGTCGCTGTGTCGGCCGTAGGCGGATTCCCCGACGAGGCGGGCCGTGCCCTCCGGGCCGAGGTAGCGGAGGGCCATGAGGTCCGTCGGCTCGCGCAGACCCAAGCCGGCCAGCTCCTCGCGCACCCCGGGCGCGCGCATCCGTACGGCGATGGCGTCCAAATCGAGCGCCAGCGGTCGGCGCGAGGCCAGGAGGAGCAGGTCCCCGCCGACCCCCCAGAGGGACAGCTCGGGGAACGACTCACGGACGGTCGCCACCGCGACGGCCAACGCCCGGGGCGTCATGCCGTAGGCGGGCAGCCACTGGCAGAGGATGCCGTCGTCGGCCAGGCGCTCGCGGACCAGCCCGAAGAACTCGGAACTGAACAGGCCGCTCATCCCCGAAAGCCAAGGATTGGAAGGCTCCGATGTGATGAGCGCATAGCCGCCCTCGGACCTCTCCAGGAACCGCCGCCCGTCCCCGAGATGGAGGCGGACGCGCGGGTTGCGCAGGACGTCGTGGTTGGCGCGCTCGAACTGGCGGGCGGCGCGCGCCACCGCGGGCTCCACTTCCGCGACGTCCACCTGAGAATACCCGTGGAGGGCGACGGCCGCCGCCGTGACGCCGCTGCCGAGCCCGATGACCAAGGCTCTTCCGTCGGCGCGGGGGGCCGCGACGGCGGGGAGGTG
>SCTT01000095.1 GCA_004322435.1 bacterium | reverse complement strand
TAGAGCGGGCCCTTGGAGGTCTCGACGCGCTGGGTCTTCCGCCCGCAGAACCACAGCCGTCCAACCTCGTCGAAGCGCCCCAAATCCCCCATCCGGTGGCCGAAGGAGCCGTCGGGGAAGGCGACCTTGGCCAGAGCGTCGGCCTCGGGACGCGCGTGGTAGGAGCGCGTCACCTGCGGGCCGCGGACGAGGATCTCCCCGACTTCGCCTTCGGCGGCGCGGAAGTCCTCGGACCAGACCGGGACCGGCGCGTCGCTCACCTTCATTAAAATCACGTCCACGCCGTCGACGGGCCTGCCCACGCAGGTCCCGCGCCCCTTGGCGGTGCCCTCGGCCGTCTCCGTCAGCACCTCGTAGGAGTCGATGGCGGCGACCGGCAGGGCTTCGGTCGCGCCGTAGGGCGTGTGCACCCGTGCTCCCTTGGGGAGCATCCCCTGCACGCGCTCGAGGACGGCCGGCGAGACCGGCGCTCCGGCCGAAAGGACGCGCCTGAGGCTCGGCAGCTTGGTCTGCCCGGCGGCGCGGCTCACGCGGTCGAGCAGGGCCGGCGAGCCGAAGAGGTTCGTGACGCCGTACTCGAGCACCGGGCCGACGATGTTCCGAGGCTCGACGGAGCCCGGCCGCGTGAAGTCCATGTCGGGGATCACCGCGGTCATGCCCATCGCGGGGCAGAAGAGGCCGAAGAGCGGGAAGGTGGCGAGGTCCACCTCGCCGGGCTCGATGGCGAAGCGGGCCCGCAGCAGGTCCACCTGCGCGGCGAAGTTGCCGTGCGTGTAGACGGCGCCCTTGGGCGTGCCGGTGCTGCCCGAGGTGAACAGCACGGCCGCCGTGTCGTCGCGGCGCGTCGGCGGGGCGTCGTAGGGCACGGGCGCGGCCAGGGCGCGCACGGCGTCCAAGGTGGGCGAGCCCGGGTAGCCGAGGGGTCCGACGACCACCCGATGGCGGACGTTCTTGGCCCACCCGAACGCCAGCCTCGCCGCGTGGGCGAGCGGGACGCCGACGAACGCCTCGGGGTCGGCCTCGCCCAGGCAGCGTCCGAAGGCCTTGCGGCCGAGGCCCGGGTCGATGAGCACGGGCACCGCGCCCAGGCGGAAGAGCCCGAAGGCCACCGCGAAGAAGTCCGGGCCGGGGCGGACCATGACCGCGGTGCGCATCCCGCGGGCCAACCCGTGCGTTTTGAGGCCGGCGGCGACGCGGTCGACGTCGGCGTCGAGCTCGCGGAAGGTCAGGCCCCGGCCTTCCTTTATAAAGACCATGGCCTTGGCGTCGGGGCGCTCGGCAGCCATCGCGCGCAGGCGCTCGGCGATGTTGACCGAGACGGCCGCGGTCATGCGGCGGTCTTAAGCGGGTGGGCGGCGAGGAAGGACTTCACGTGTGCCAGCACGGCCGGGCCCTCGTCTTCGAGCACGTAATGGCCCGCCTCGGGGAAGGTATGGAACTCCGCCTCCGGGCAGCGGCGGCGCCACTCCGCGAGGAACTTGCCGTCGAAGACGAAGTCCTTCTCGCCCCAGCAGACCAGCTTCGGGACGTTCTTTAAGGTGTCGAGGCCGTCCTGCGTCGCCTTGGCGAGCGCCCAGGCGCGGTCGCCGGGCTCCAAGGGGATGTCCTGCACGAACCGCAAGGTGGAGATGCGGTCCGCCCAGGAGCCATAGGGGCCGGTGAAGAGCGCGCTCACCTCGGGGGACATCGGGGCCTTCGTCACGCAGGTCCGGGCGGCGCCGGCCGAGAAGGCGTTAAAGCCCCTTACGAGGACCTCGCCCAGCGGCCCGCGCGCGAGCTTGAGCTGCCACGGCAGCAGCCCGCCCGGCGGCAGCAAGAAGCCCGCGGTGTTCATTAGGACCAGGCGGCTCACGCGGCGCGGGTCTCGCACCGTCGCGGCCAGGCCGATCATCCCCCCCCAGTCGTGGAGGACGAAAGTGAGGCCGTCCTTGAGGCCCAGATGGGCCAGCAAAGCTTCGAGGTCCTTCACCCGGTTCTCGAGGGTGTATTCATACCCGTCGTCGCCCGGCTTGTCCGAGAGCCCCATCCCGATGTGGTCGAGCGCGACGCAGCGGTGGGTCGCGCGCAGGTCCTTGATGAGGCCGCGGAACAAAAACGACCAGCTGGGGTTGCCGTGCACGAACACCAGGGGTTCGCCCTTCCCCTCGTCGATGTAGTGCAGGCGGCCGTGTCCGAGGTCCAGGTACTTCGACTCGAAGGGGTAATGCTCGGCGAGGAGGGCCCTATCCATCACCACTCCCAGCCGAGCATCAGGCAGTTGAGGCCCGAGCCGATGCCGAGCCAGCCGACCTTGTCGCCCGGGACGAGGGCCTCGCGCTCCTCGGCGAGCGCCGCGGTCAGCGGCAAGGAGACCGTGCCGATGTTGCCCAAGAACTCGAAGGTGGTGAAGTCCTTTTCCTGCGGCACGCCGAAGGCGGCCAAAATCTCGCTTTGGTGCGCGCGGCCGACCTGGTGGCAGACCACCTTGTCCACGCTCTCGGGCGTCCACGCCAGGGTCTTGAGGAAATCGGCCCAGCAGGCCTTGCCGAGCGTCACGCCGTTCTTGAGCACGGCCACCGCGTCGGTCCGCATCACCTGCTCGACGGGCTTCCGGTCGCGGTAGCCGTTGTGGAGCGGCAGCGGTTCTAGGCCCCAGCGGCAGATGCGGTTGTGTTCGGGAGCGGCGCGGTAGGCGCCGCCCAGCAATCGCCGCCGCTTCGGGCCGAATGAGCCGTCGGTGAGCAGGGCCGCCACGGCCCCGGAGCCGCCCGTCAAAGTGGCGAGCGAGTCCTTGAAGGACTCTAGTCCCGCGTCCTGCGACATCCGCTCGATGGTGGCCTCGTTGATCTCGCGCGCGGTCTCGCAGGAGACGACGAGCCCGGCCTTGATGTGCCCCAATTCGATGCGGTTGGCGACGTCCACGATGCCGTTCAAGACTCCCAGGCAGGCGTTCGACACGTCGAAGACCGCCGCGTCGCGGCCCACGCCCAGCTGTTCGGCCACCGCACAGGCGGTCGCCGGCTCGAACTGCTCGCGGCAGACGCCGCCGTAGACGAGCGCTCCCAACTGGTCGGCCCGGATTCCGGTCTGCTCCAAGGCCTTCCTGCCGGCCCGAGCGGCGCCGTCCGAAAGCTTGAACCCCGGCTCCCACCAGCGCCGCTCGCGGATGCCCGTGAACGCCTCGAGCTGGCCGGGCTGGAGGTGCAGCGCCTTGTAGGTCTTCTCGAGGCGGCTCTCGAGCTCCACGGAGCTCACCACGACGGGGGCGAGCTCGTAGGCCAGGGCTTCGAGGTGGACCTTCGAGTACCTCATGCGACGCTGACGGTGAAGCCCTTCATCTGGTAGATGAGCAGGCCGTCCACGCTCAAGAACCCGTCGCCGGTGACGGTGCGCGTGGTATCGTCGGCCTTGGTCACCACGGCCTCGACGGTGACGAGCTTGTTGCGCGGGGCGATCTGGCCGCGGTAGACCCACTCGTGCGGGATGCCGACCCCCATCGGGGTGAACCGCGCGGCGGGCCCGGCCGCCGCGCCCCAGCGCTGACGGGCGGCGTACTTCAAGAGCTGTTGGAACGACTCGAGGCCCAAGGACCCGGGGCAGACGGGGTCCTGATAGAAGTGCGCCTTGAAGAACCACTCCGTCGGGTCCACGGCCTTCGTGCCGCGCAAAAAGCCCAGGCCCTGCGGGCCGCCCTTCGGGTCGTAGACGGTGATGGCGTCGAGCATCCGGAGGTCCTTGAAGGGCAGCGCCAGCCCGGTCTCGGGGTCGTCTTTGAGGACGCCGGGCCCCGCGGGGGCTCCGGCGGGCGGCGCGTAGGGCGTGACGCCCAAGACGCCCTTCTGGTCGGAGAGGGCCTCCTTCGAGAAGAAGCCGAAGTAGGTGTCGCCTTTAAAAACCAGGCCGTCCTTCCCCGTCATCTCCATGTCGTAGTTCTGGATGATCATGCCGACCGACTGGGAGACCTTGGTGATCTTGATCTTGGTCGTCAGCGTGCCCGAGCCCGCGTACACCTCGCGGTGCTGGACGGCCTTGCCGCCGAGGTTCCGGAAGGAGAGGTCGGTGTCGGAGCGCAGCGCCGAGCCTAGGTAGGCGGCCAGCCAGCCGCAGGGCTGGAGCGCGGCCTCGAGGAGGACCGCGTAGGGCATGCTCTTCTGGCGGTTCGCGCCGAAGTACCAGGCGTCGGGGGGTACGTCATACTCGGCGACGATGGTCCCCCCCGCCTCGAGGACGAAAGGCCGGCAGTCTTGAATGTGCGTGATGCGGTCGAGGAACTGGTAGGGCGGGCCGGGCAGGCGCGCGATGACGCGCTCCGCATCGAAGACCTTGTAGGGCTCGCCGAAGGCCTCGGAGGGCTTCCCGATGGCGAAGGCGGTGATGCGGTCGGTATCGAATAGAGGTTCGTTTCGTCCGGAAGGCTGGGCCCAGACGGCCTCTAGCTCGCCCCGGCTCGCTCCCGCCAGCCGCGCCGACATGTCCGTGATGAGCACGATGGGCTTGCCGTCGGCGTACATCAGCGCGTCGCAGAGGACGTAGGGTTCGGGCCCGAAGCCGACCTCTTTGACCGAGATTTCGTAGACCACCTTCTTCGTGGAGGCCAACACCTGCCCGCGGCACTTAAGTTGCGACTGGACGCCCGGCAACGGCTCGAAGCGGTTCTCCCCGCCCTTGACCCAGCCCATGCGCATGAGGAGCACGCGCAGCGTGTGCATGCAGCACTCGTACATGAGCGTCCCGGGCATCACCTGGTCGTCCACGAAGTGGCAGGTGAGGAACCAGTCGTCGGGGTGGATGTCGGCCTCGGCGCGGATGAGGCCCAGCCCGTAGCGGCCGCCCCAGGGTTCGACGGCCAGCACGCGGTCCAAGAGCTTCATCCGGGCGCCGTCCGCCCCGGGGAGTCTCATCGGGTCCTTGATATGGGCGAAAGCGGGGCCGAAAGCGGCGGCCAGGTCGCCGCGGCGCAGCGCGTCCACCGCCTTCTCGTCGTAGGAGGCCGGGGCCAGCGGCGTCAGGTCCTTCCAATCGGTGGGGCGCTTGCCCGGCACGGGCCGCTTGTCGAGCTCGGTGAAGACGATGCCCTTGCCTTCGGCAAGAGATCGGAAGAGC
>SCTT01000094.1 GCA_004322435.1 bacterium | reverse complement strand
GCTCTTCCGATCTGTCTTGACGTCCTTATGGAGCTCGGGGTCCATGAACTGCGAGAAGGGGTCGAGCGTCCCGACCATGCCGCGGGCGGCGCCGTAGACGAGGTCCTGGGTCTTCACCTCCTCGACGTAGTTCTCCTTGATGTAGTCGAGGATGTCGATGATGAGCTTGAGCTGCTCGTAGGTCTTGTCCACGGACGCGTGGGCGGCCGGAAGGGCGGCCGCCAGGAAGACGGCAGCGAGGCCGCCGGCCACGAGCTTTTTGACGAGAGGGCGCGCGTCACGGTGCATGAGGTCTCCTTGAAATCCCTGTCACGGCTTGAGCCACTTCATCGGGTCCAGCGCCCGCCCGGCCTGCCGGAGCTCCAGATAGACCTTGCCGCCGCCCGCGGCGATGACGCCGAGCGCGACCTCGGGACGGGCCCGCGCCCCCTTGGGCTGGAGCGGGCCGGCCAGATGCCCGTAGATCGAATAGAACCCGCCCCCATGGTTGACGATGACCACGTTCCCGTAGGAGCGGAACGGCCCCGAGTAGATGACCTCTCCGGCGAGGACCGGGCGCACCTGGGTGCCCGCCTCGGCGGAGATCTCGATGCCGTTGTGGATGGTCCAGGTCCCGAGCTCCTCGACCCGCTTCTTGCCGAAGGCGCTGACGACCTTCCCCGACACGGGCCACGGCAGGGTCTTGGGATGGACGGCCGGCTCCGCCTTGAAGGAGGCCTGCGCGGCCTTGGACTCGCGCTTCTCCAGATCGCGCACGAGGTTGGCCAGCGCCTTGCGCGACTCCTCGAGCGCGCGCATGCGGGCTTCGGCCTCGCCCACGCGGCGCGAGGTCGTCTCGTAGGCTTCCTGCGCCAGCGCCCCGGTCCGCCGCGTGGCCTCGAGCTCGGAGAGCCCCGCCTTGGCCTTGCGCTCGAGGCTGGCCTTCTTGCGCTCCGCGGCCGCGTGCTCCCCGGCCGTCCGGTCGCGCACCGAGCGGACGCCTTCGAGGTAGTCCGCCTTCGCCCGCAGAGCGCCGCGGCGCACGACGTCCTCGAGGACCCCGGCCGAGCCCGCGTACGCCAAGAGCGGCCCGCGCCGCGAATAGTCCTTGACCTCGCGCGAGAGGCGGCGCCGGGCCTCGCCGCGGGCGGCCTCGATGGCGGCGAGCTTGCCGCCCAGCGAGCGCCGGCGGCCGTCGGCCTCGCTCAAATCCTTGCGCAGCGCGCCGATGCGCGACTGGAGCCGCTTCTCGGCGGCGCGGCTCTCCTTCATGTCCTTCTCGGCCCGGCCCGCCTCGTCCCGGTAGCGCTCGGCCTCGGCGCGCAGGCGCTCGAGCTCCTTGCCCAGAGCCTCGAGCTCGCGGCGCTGGGCGCGGGCGTCCGCGGCCCGCGCCGGGCCGGCGACGGAGAGCACGAGCATGGCCAGCGCCGCCGCCGCGGCGCGGCGCTCCCGACCGCGCGCGCCGTCTCCGCCGGCGTCGGTGGAGAGCGACCAGGCGAACCCGACGAGCCAGGCCGCCGCGGCGGCCGCCGCCTGGAGGGCCGCGGGCGGCCAGCCCGGCGCCCAGCCCGCCGAAGGCCGGCCGCTGAAGGCCGCGACGGCGGCGCCCAGGACGAAGCCCGCGGCGCAGAGCCCGCCGACGGCGGCGGAGCGCCCGAGGGCCCCGGGCGCGAGGCCGGCCCGCCAGGCGCGCCACAGGGCGCCGGCGGCGGAGGACGCGGCCCCGGCCGCGGCGAGGCTCAAGAGCAGCGCCAGCCAGCGCCCGTAGAATTGGAGCTCGACGATGGCCCGGGCCGCCGGCGCGGAGTAGGACGCCTCGGCGACCTCGGGGAGCGTCTGGGCCGACTTGACCCACTCCGCCGCCTGGGCGACGGCTTCGGGCGCCAGCGTGGCCTCGAAGGAGCCCGGCACCGGGTTCTCGCCGATGAGCGCCACCGACTGGGAGAACGCGGGGTCGACGGCGGAGAGCCGCTCGACGGCGGCCTCCGGGGAGACGTAGTCCATCGCCTCCGTTCCGGGCAGGGCCAGCAGGCGCTCCTCGACGACGCCGCGCCGCTCGGCGTCGAGACCGGGCTCGAGCGCGGCGACGATGCGGAAGTCGGAGCGCAGGCCGGCTTCGAGGGTCCGAGCTTGGACGGCCAACAGCAGCAGGGCCTCGCCGAGGAGGCCGGCTAGGGCCCCCGCCGCCAGGACGCGCAGGTTCGACCGCCGGTGAGCGGACATGGTCATCGAGATTACCAATTAATTCTGAGGCCCATCTTCCAAGCTGTCAATGCTGTACTTATTAAGGAAGGACTACGAAGCGCGGGAGCGCTTTCTTCCCTGGACGAAGGGGCCCCAGAGGGCCAGGCAGGAGAGGACCGCGGCGAGGAAGACCGGGCGCCGGTCGCCGGCCGCGCCGGCCAGGGCGCGCTTCCACAGCGGCAGAGCGCGGGCGGCCAGCGGACGGACCGCGTCCTCGGCCGGCGACGGCGCGACCTTGACGACCTCCGGGTCGGAGAGCAAGGAGGCCATCGCCCTCACCGGGAGGGCCCCGGCGATGACGAGCACCTTCTCCTTCGTGCCCGGGATCTCTTGGATGGCGAGGGCCTTCTCGAAGCGGAACGAAGCCGACTCGCTCAAGCGGGCCGCGGCCTTGGCGACGGCCTCCTCGGGGGTCCCGGAGGTGGGCAGACGCAGTCCGACGAGGACGCGGGTCTCGGCGGCCGTCGCGGCGCCCGGGCCGGCGGCGGGAGGCGCCTCGACGCGGGTCACCTTGGCCACGGTGAGGAGCTCGCCCATGCGCTCCGGTAGGACGGTCCCCGAGAGCACGACGCGGGCGCGCGACGTCCCCAAAAACCGCGCGGGAGCGGCCGGGTCCGGCTCGAAACCCGCGGCCGAGGCCAGGGCGTCGGCGCCCGCCTTCCACTCGCCGGGCGTGTCCTTGACGTCGAGCTCGACGAGCACCGGCTTGCGCTCGGAAGGAGCCGAGGACGCGGAGGCCGACGCCGCGCCGGGGGCGGGCAGGTCGACGGCCGTCTGGGAGAGGATGTGGGCGGCGTAGTCGCGCTCGCCCAGGGCCTTGGCCTCCGCCGGGGCGGCGCTCTCCGCCTTGGAGGCCGAGAGCAGGAGCGGCTTGCTCAGCCCCGCCCACAGCGAATAGCGCTCGGGGGAGACCGAGGAGGGGGCGTCCCGCAGGTCCTCGTCCTCGTCGCCCGCCTTCTCTTTGGAAGGGGCTTCGGCGGACTGGCGCCGGCGGCGCGCCTCGGGAGACTCGGGCCCGGGCCACGACCAGCGCGGCAGGTTCGCGGGGCCGTTCGACGGGACGGCCGGCGTCGCCGAAGGAGGAAGCTGTGCGGGGGCGGCAGACGGCGGGAGGTCGGCGGGCTTCGGGAAGACGGGACGGCCCGGCGGCAGCGCCGGCGGCTGGGCGACGGAATCGTGGTCGGTGTCGACGGGCACGTCGCCGGGACGGGCTTCCTCGCCGGCCTGGCGCGAGATCTCCTCGCGGAAGTCGCCCGTGTCGCCCTGGACGGGGCAGGGGGCGTCGGTCCCGCCGCCTTCGCCGATGAACTTGGCGCCGAACGGGCCGGCCGGCGGGGGCGCCTTCTTGCAGGTCCCGGCCGCGGAGGCGGCGGGCGAGAGGGCCACGAGGAGGACCAAAGGGCCTAGGGCCGACATGGGTCTATCATACCACGAGTTGGGCGTTTGCAAGCACCTGGAAGGCGGGGCATACTGGGGCCATGGCGGCGAGACGGCTGATCCTCTTTTGCGGGATGGGGGCCGACGGGAGGCTGATGCGGCCACTGCGCTTGCCCGGCATCCAAGTCCTTACCCCCGACCATATCGAACCGACGAAAGGCGAGCCGCTGGCGGCTTACGCCGCACGGGTCGCCGACCGCCATGGCATCGGGTCCACCGACGTCGTGGGCGGCGCCTCCTTCGGCGGGATGCTCGCGGCCGAAATCGCCAAACAGCGCCCCGTCGCCGGGCTCGTCCTCCTTGGCACCTGCGTGCGCCCGTATCGCCTGCAATGGAGCTACAAGCTGCTTTACGCGCTACGCCATCTCATCCCAGACTTCGCCCTGCGCCTGCGCGGCTGGGAACCGCTCGTCCGCTGGCGCTTCGAGCCGGCGACGCCTGAGGCGCTCGCCCTCCTGACGTCGATGAACGCCGCCTGCCCGGCGAGCCACATCCGCGAGTTCGGCCGCATGGCGGTCGAATGGGAAGGGGCGGCGGAACAGGAGTGTCCGACCCTTTCGGTCCACGGCCGCCTGGACCGCGTCATCCCGCTCAAGTGTGGCGAGCCCGGCGTGGTCTTGGAGGACGCGGGCCACGCCTTCACGCTGACGCACGCGGAGCAGACGAGCGCGGCCGTCGGAGCGTTTTTGAGGGCCGCTATCTAGCGGAAGGGCGCCGCGCCGACCAGGCGGCCCATAGGGCCGAGCCGAAGAGAAGACCGAGCGCCGCCGCCTGGGCGGACTGCGACAACAAAGGAACGTAGGGCACGCGCGCCCGCGACAGGGCCAGCACCGCCCCCGCGGGGCCCGCCAAGCCCGCGAACAGCCACGGCCGCGCGTCGGCGTCCGAGTCCGTGTACACGCACAGCCCTATCAAGAGCGCCGGCCAGCCGACGAGGATCTCCTGCCAGCGGCCCGGCATCCACCACCAGCCCGGGCGCAGGGCCGACAGCCAGGACAGGCTCGCGCCCGCGGCCGCGGGGGGCGAGGCGAGGAACCACACGAGCGCGGCCGCCGCCCCGACGCGCAGCCACAGTCCCCGGTCGCCGCCGCGCAGGGCCTTCCAATCCCCCGCGTCCGAAAGCCACAGCCCCGCGAACCCGAGGGCCCCGACCAAACCGACGGCCGCCCCGGACCACGACGGAGCGCCCGGCCCGGCCTCCGCCATCGCCGCATGGGACACCGCGCCCGCGGCCGCCGCGCACAGCGCCGCGGCGGCGCAGCCGACCGCGGCCTCGCGCAGCGGGGCCGCCTCGGCCAGCCAGGCCTCCGTCGAAACGGTCCGCGCCGCGGCGACCGCGCGCCGCATGCCCCACACGGCGCCCAGCACGCAGGCGGCGACGGCGAGCGCGGCCCGGGCCGCGCGCTCGGCGCTCCCGGGGCGCCGGCGGTCGTCTTGCCCCACCGGCCAGGCGGTGCCGACTCCGCGCGAGCGGACCCCGCGCGCCAGCCGGCGGAGTCCTGCGGCGGAGGCCGCGGGGTCCAAGGCCGGCTCAAGGCGGAGCACGACCAGCGCCGTGCCCTCCCCTTCGACGACGGAGAGCAGGCGGCTGAGCGGCGCCGAGGCCGGCATCTCGCCGGCGGCCAGCAGGCGCCCCGTGCCGCGCGCGAGGCCCGAAGCCGCCGCGCCCGACGGCAGGGCCGCCCAGAGGCGGCGCTCGGCCAGGGCGTCTTCGAGCGCCCCGCGCGCGGCGGCTTGGAAGGCGGACGGGTCGCGGTCCAAGAGGACGGCGGCCGGCCCGTCGGCGTCGACGGCCAGGCGCAGGTCCGCCGTGGTCGCCGCGCGGTAGACCGCCGTCAGCCCGGCCTGGGCCGCGGCCCGGGCGGAGGCGGGGTCGAACCCCGCCGAGAAGCCGTCCGCCGAAGACTCCCCGGGGAGTTCCAGGACCGCCATCTTGCCCCAGCGCCCCTGGCGCAGCGCGGCGTCCTGGGCCAGGGCCGCCTCCTCGAGGCGCCGGCGCGTCCCCTCGTCGCGCACGAAGAGCGCGCCGGGGGCCAGCGGCGCCGCGGAGGCCGCGAGGCCGGCCTCCTTCATCCGCGCGAGCTCGGAGGCGGAGAAGCGCAGGACCTCCTTGGAATCCACGAGGCGCTCGAGCGGCTCGGAGCGCAGCACCACGCCGGACACGCCCAGGTGCTTCAGGCGCTCGTAGAAAACCGCCTCGCGGCAGCCGGCGCGCGCGCAGAGCGCGCGCACGTCGGAGGCTTCGACGGCCAGGACGGCCGCGCGTTCGCGCTCGAGCGCTTCGCGGCGCAGGCCCAGCGCGGTGAACGCGAAGAGGGCCAGCAGCGCCGTGCGGCCGGCGTTAGCGAGGACGAGGGACACGCGCCTCCGCGAGGGCGTAGAGCTCGAGGTACTTGGCGGCCGCCGGGCCCCAGCCGCGGTCCGGCGCCATCGCCCCCTCGCGGCGCTTCGCCCAGGCGCGCGGCTCGCCGAAGGCTCGGGCGGCCTCCGCCAGCGCCGACGCCACCGCGGGGACCTCCGCGGCCGGCGCGAGGAAGCCGTGCGGCGGCACGGTGTCGGCCAAGCCGCCGGTGCGCACCGCGACCGGCAGGGTGCCGTAGCGCATCGCGATGAGCTGGCCCAGGCCGCAGGGCTCGTAGCGGGAGGGCATCAGGAAGGCGTCGCTTCCGGCGTAGATGAGCCGCGCGAGCTCGTCGTCGAACCGGCTCGTGTAGGCGGCCCTGCCGGCGTGGCCGGCCGCGAAGGCCTTGGCCGCCTTTTCGAGGGCCGGGTCCCCCGAGCCGAGCAGGACGTACTGGGCCCCGGCGGAGAGCAGGGGCTCCACCGCCTTCAGGGCGACGTCGACGCCCTTCTGCGCGTCGAGGCGGGTGACGGACCCGACGAGGAAGGCGTCCGGCGCGGCGCCTAGGCCCAGCGCCTTCTGCAGGGCCGCCTTCGCGGCGGCCTTGCCGGCCGCGGCGTTCTTGGCGGAGTAGGGCCGGGGCAGAGAGCGGTCGCGCGCCGGGTCCCAAGCCTCCGAGTCCAGCCCGTTGAGCACTCCGTGGAGGACGTCGGCGCGCGAGCGCATCAGCCCTTCGAACCCGCGCCCGTACTCCGGCGTCTGCACCTCGCGCGCGTGCGTGGGACTCACCGTCGTCAGCACGTCGGCGTAGGCCAGCCCTGCCTTCAGATAGCTGACCTTGCCCCAGTACTCCGCCCCCTCCGGCGAGAAGGCGGCGGGAGGCAGGCCGGTGACCGGCTGGGCCGAGTTCGGGAAGAGCCCCTGGTAGCCCATGTTATGGACGGTGAAGACGGAGGCGGCGCCGCGCACGGAGGGTTCGTCTTTGTACGTCGTCTTGAGCAAAGCCGGCACCAGGCCCGCCTGCCAGTCGTGCGCATGGAAGACGGTGGGAGCCAGCTTCAGGGCGCGGCAGGCTTCGAGGACCGCGCGGGAGAAGAAGGCGTAGCGCTCCGCGTTGTCGGCGTAGTCCTTCCCCCCCTCGCCGTAGAGCGCCGGGCGGTCGAAGAAGGCCGGGTGGTCGATCAGATAGGCGTCGGCGCCGCCGAGCGGGGCGCGCAGGACGCGGCAAGAGAGCTCGGCGCCGGCCAGAGGCACCCGGAGCTTCGCGGCTTCGACGGCCCCCTTCGCCGAACCGCGGTACGCAGGGGTGAACAGGCAGACCTTGGCGCCGCGGGCGGCGAGCGCCTTCGGCAGGGCGCCGGCCACGTCGGCCAGGCCGCCCGTCTTCGAGAATGGGACCGCTTCGGAGGCGACCTGGACGACCGTCACTCAAGGCCCCGCGGGACGCTGTCGCCCGAGCGGGCTTCCGTCGGGAGGTCCGGCGGGGCTTCGAGCGTCGCCGTCGAGACGACGACGGGGGGCGGGACCGCGCGGGCCGCCTCCTCGAGGCGGCGGGCCTCGTCGCGCTTGAGCCGGCCCCAGTAGAAGCCGGCCGCCGCGCAGCCCATCGCGAACAGGAAGCCCAGCAGGGGCTTCTTCATCGCGCGCCGGTGTCTTCTTGCTCCTGCGCGGCGTCGGGCTCGGGGACCGCGGGCGCCTCCGGCGCGTCGGCGGCGACGGCCGCCTCGACCGGGGCCTCTTCGGCGGGGGCCGCCGGGACGAGGGCCTCCTCGGGCGCCTCGGTCAGGGCCGCCTTCTCCGCGTCGGTGGGCTCCGCGGGCGTGAACGAGTCGATGGGCGGCAGGTCTCCGATGGAGCGCAGGCCGAAGTGGCGCAGGAATTCGGGGGTCGTGCCGTAGAGGAGCGGCCGGCCGACGGTCTCGCGGCGGCCGACGACCTTGACGAGGGCCTTCTCGAGCAGGGTCTCGAGGGCGGCGATGACCTCGACGCCGCGGATCTCCTCGATCTCGGCTCGCGTCAGCGGCTGGCGGTAGCCGATGATGGCCAAGGTCTCCAGGGCCGCCGTCGACAGGCGCATCGTCATGCGCTCTTTATAGAGGTTGCGCACGTAGGGCGCGTACTCGGGCTTGGTGGCCATCTGGAAGCCGTCGGCGA
>SCTT01000093.1 GCA_004322435.1 bacterium | reverse complement strand
CGCCGGGCAGGAGGTCGGACAAGACCCCCGCCCGCGCGCGCCCGGCGGGCATGGGCTTCGCCTACACCGCGGTCTCCGACGACGTCTGGGGGATGTACTACAACCCCGCCGGCCTGGCCCGCACGCCCTTCCCGGTCGCCGGGGTGAGCCTCGGGCGGCAGCTCTCTCCGCGGGGCCCGGTCAACAGCCACGCCTGGGGCTACGCCCGCCCGTTCCCCATCCGCCCGGGCTCGATGGTGGGCGCCGGCTGGTACGGCCTCCAGCAGGCGGGCGGCGGCGAGAAAAACGAGCTTCTGCTCCACTATTCCGACACGTTCGCCCTCCCGCAGTACTACATCCCGCGCCCGTTCAACGTCGGCGGGAACTTCAAGTTCGAGCAGGTGACCGTCCGCGGGCAAGGGAACTCCATCTCGCCGGCCATCGACGCGGGGATCCTCTTCGACACGCCGCGCGACGTGAAGATCGGGCTCTCGCTGACCGACCTCGCCTTCGCCCTCAACTCCCCGGGACCGACCATCAGCCTGGGCACGTCCTGGAACTGGCAGAGCCGCATCCTGCTGGCCGGGGACCTGCGCGTGCGCCCGGGCCTGACCGAGTTCTTCCCCGGCCTCGAGGCGAACTTCTTCCAGCGCCTGCTCAAGGTCCGCGCCGGGAAGGGGATGCCCTTGGACGGGGTCAGCCAGCTGGCCTTGGGCCTCGGGGCCGACTTCTCGCCGCTCCTCCTCGATTTTTCGATGAGCATCCCCGCCTCGGGCTGGAACCGCGACGGCGGCGCGTTCCATCTCTCGGCGCAGTGGAAGTTCGGGGCGCCCGACTTCACGGGCCGCTTCGTGGGCACCGCGGCCCGCCGGGCCGAGGACCTGCGCTCGGAGATCCTCGAGCTCGAACGCAAGCGCCAGGACGCGGCGGCCAAGGCCAAGGCCTCGGAGGCCGACGCCGAGAGCGTGACCGGCCAGGTCCGCGCCGAGGAGGAGCGCCTGCGCCAGCTGCAGGAGGACTCCCGCAACCTCCAGACCGACCTCGAGCGCAAGCGCTACGACCTGGGCCATCCGCCGCCCGAGCCTCCGCCGCCCGCCCCCGCCCCCAAACCCGTCGCGAGGCCCGCGCCTAAGAAGGCCCCCGCCCGCGCCTTCCCGCTGCGCCACCTGGTGCGGCCCGGCGACACCTTGCGCCGCCTGGCCGACCTCTACTACGACGACGGCTCGCTCTGGGAGCAGATCTACGACGCGAACCCCGACAAGGTCGAGCGCGGGCTGCCGGTGGAGGGGACCACGCTGACCATCCCTCCCCCGAGGCGGCGCTAGCGTGGCCGTCATCGGGCTCGTGGCCAAAGACGACGCCGCGCGGCGCGAGCTGCAGCTGTGCGTCGAGGAGCTCGGCCACCGCGCCGCGCCCGCGCACGACGTCAAGTCCGGCCTCGAGCTGCTGTTCACCGAGAAGCCGCGCGTGTTCCTCGTGGCCCAGGACCCCGCCGACGACGCCGCGGAGAGCCTGCTCTTCGAGCTCGAGCGCGAGGCTCCCCTGACCCCGGTCGTGGTCGCGCTGACCCGACGCAGCGCCCCGCGCGCCCTCGAGCTCCTCAAGGCCGGGGCGCACGAGGTCGTCACCGTCCCTTTCAGCGCCGTCTCCCTGCGCGGTTCGCTGTCGAAGGCCCTGCGCTGGCGCGGCACCTGGTTCGAGGAGCCGCGGCCCGCGGCGCCGCTCGAGGCGGCGCGCGCCGCCGGGGCCTGGCTCTTGGCGGGCCTGCTGCTCGCCGCCGGAGCGGGCGGGTTGGCGTTTGTCCACCACCGCCGCAAAGCCGCCGCCCTCGCCGCTCTGCCGCCGCCCGTCACCCACTGGACGCTCCCTTACGGCCACCCGGCGGGCCTCGCCTACGACGGCCGCGAGCTGCTCGTCACCGACTGGTTCTCGGCCACCGTGTACCGCCACGACCCGGCGGACCTGCGCGTGACCGCCTCCGTGACCTTGCCCCGGGAGGTCCCCGGCGCCCTGACGGTCGCCGGCGGCGCCCTCTACGCGGCCAGCGGACCGCGCACGCTCGTCAAGCGGATGCTCGACGCCAAGCTCACGCCGTTGGGGCGGGCCGAGGACCGGGCGCCGCAGACCGTGGGCATGGCCTTCGACGGGCTCTATCTGTGGACGCTCGACTCGAAGGGCGGGCGCCTCCATCGGCGCGTGCTCGACGCCGAGATGACGGTGGCCAAGTCCTACGATTACCCCGGCGGCAAGGCCGCCGCGCTCGCCTTCGACGGGCGCAAGCTCTGGTCGCTCGACGCGAAGGGGGGCGAGCTGCTGCGCCACGATTTAAGCGACCCGCGCATCGTCACTTTGCGCTGGCCGCTCAACGAGTACACGTCGGGCGAATGGACCCCCGTCGGCCTGGCCTTCGACGGGCGGCGGTTCTTCTCCGCGGCCGTCAAGCGTGTAGGCTCGGCTTCGGAAGGCCGCGTCTTCGTCCACGAGCTCCCCGACGAGGTCGTCGCGGCGCTGAGGAAGCCGTGAGCCGCCTCGAGACCTCCCGCGCCGTGCCGGCGCTCTTCGAGTTCCCGGAGGAGCCCGAGCGTCAGGAGTGCTGGGGGCGCTTCTTGGACCTGCGCCCCCACGGGGCGCTCCTCCTCTGCCAGGCGCGGGTGGACCGCGGGGCGCGGCTGCGCCTGCGCTTCGACCTGCCGGGCGGCGGGCATGTGGAGGGCCTCGAGGGCGACGCGCGCAAGGTGCGCCGGGACTCAGACGGCTACTGCCGCGTCGAGCTCTTGTGGCGGACCGGCGAGGCGCGCGAGAGGCTCCACCGCGCGCTGCTCAAGATCTTCGTCAACGCCTGAAAGGCCCTCACCCTTTCCCTCTCCCGCTTGCGGGAGAGGGTGGGGTGAGGGTTAGAACTTCGGGGGGTCGACGGAGGTGACGTCCGGCAATCCCAGCTCCGCTCCCGAGACCGGCGGCCTTGGACGGCGGTCGCGGCGTTTGGGCGGCTTGCCGGCCGCCCGCGCGGCGCGCTCCTCGGCGGCCAACGCCATCGCGTCGTCGGCCTTCGCGAGGGCTTTCCGGGCGGACTTAAGCGACCTCTCGACGAGCGCCTTGGCGGCTTCGAGCGCGCCGGCGGCCTCCTGGGCGGTCTCCGCGGCGGCCAGGTCGGCGCGGTCGACGGCCTCGTTGGCGGCGCCGGCGAGGGATTTGAGCTGCTCGCCGAGCTCGCGCACCTCTCCCTCGTGGCCGCGCAGGCCTTCCATCACCGCGCGCAGGCCGTCCTCTAGGGCTTCGACGGCGGCGGCCTGCGACGAGGCGGCCGCGAGGCGCCGGGAGAGCTCGCGCAGCGCCAGCTCCTTGCGCGCGAGCTCCCCGCGCAGCTGGTTCTCGCGCCCCGCGAGGGCCTTGAGCTCCGCGGCGTTGCGGCGCGACGCGCTCTCGAGCTCGCTGAGACGTTCCGCGAGCCGCCGATGGTCGGCGACGTCGTCTAAGGTGGGGTCGGGGGGGAACGGGCGTCCTTCGAGGAGGGCGCGCAAAGTGGGGACGCTGTCGGCGCGCCGCCAGGGGGGGCGCTCTTCCCCGGCCAAGGGGTCCTCGCAGACGAGGGCGTGCCCGTTGAAGCTGGGGCGGCGCCCCAAGGTCTCCGCGCTGTAGGGGCCGGCGACGTGCCCGTCGGTGAACACCCACCACTTCATGGGTCTAGGATAAGCGGCCGCTGTTACGGCGTCAAGGCGCGATACCTCCAGGGAACGGCGCAGTTTACGCGCCTTGGGCGCGTGGGTTCGAGGATTCCGAACGTCCGGAATCCTCGAACCTCCTCTCAATGAACGACGGTGGGCGCGCAGCCCGGCTCTTCCACGAGTGGGGTGGGCAAATTCGGTGAAATTTGACTCGGAATTCCCGACAGATTTTACCGCCATTTCGGCGGTAAATCCTCCTGAGATTTGAAGCACAAATTTCTTCAAATTTGCCCACTTGATTGTGGATGTTTCGGTCTCGCGCCCCGCGATTCTAAGCATTGCCCTGTCGTTCATGCGGAGGGGCTTCGAGAATTGCGCGCCGTTGCGCAATTCTCGAAGACACGCGCACGCGGCGCGTAAACGATGTCGTTGGAAGTCCGGGAACTTGGAGGCGATACACTTGGCGGGCGGTTTTTTTATATGGTTGGGGCATGAACGTCGCCGCGGGAAACAGACGCACCGCGCTGTACCAGCTCCAGAAGGAGGCGGGCGCCCGGTTCGTGGACTTCCACGGCTGGGACCTGCCGGTCCAGTTCTCGAGCATCCTCAAAGAACACCAGGCCGTCCGCAACGCCTGCGGGCTCTTCGACGTCTCCCACATGGGCCAGGTCTGGGTGACCGGCAAGGACGCGCTGGCGCTCGTGCAGAAGGTCAACACGAACGACGCGGCCCGCCTCGCCCCCGGCCAGGCGATGTACTCCCACATGCTCAACGACCGGGGAGGCATCGTCGACGACGTCATCGTCTCCTGCTTCTCGTCCGAGCGCTGGTTCATCGTCGTGAACGCCTCGACCCGCGAGGGCGACGTCGCCTGGATCCGCAAGAACGCCGAGGGCCTGGACTGCATCGTCGACGACCAGAGCGACGCGCTGGGCATGGTCGCGCTCCAGGGCCCGAGCGCCAAGGACGTCATCGACGCGGTCTGCCCGGAAGCCGCCGCGCTGCCGCGCTTCGGCGCGCTCGAGGCCCGGCTCTGGGGCGAGGACTGCGTCGTCACCCGCACCGGCTACACCGGCGAGGACGGCTTCGAGGTGGTCGCGCCCAACGCCATCATCACCCGCGTCTGGCAGACCCTGCTCGCGCGCGGCACGAGCTCCTTCAACCTCCTGCCCTGCGGCCTCGGCGCGCGGGACACCTTGCGCCTCGAGGCGGGCCTGCTCCTCTACGGCAACGACATCGACGAGAACACGACCCCCTACGAGGCCGGCTACGGCTGGGTGGTGAAGCTCGCGAAGGCCTCCTTCAACGGCAAGGCCGCGATGGAAGCGCAGAAGAAGGCCGGGCCCGGGCGGCGCCTGACCGGCCTCAGGCTCCTCGAGCGCGGCGTGCCGCGCCCCGGCTGCAAGGTCTTCATCGGCGGCGCCGAGGCCGGGACGCTGTGCAGCGCCACCTTCTCGCCGACCCTCGAGGCCGGCATCGGAGCCTATTACGCCAAGGCCCCGGTCCCCGCGCCGGGCGCGAAGGCCGAAGTCGAGGGCCACGGCCGCCGGTTCGCCGCCGAGGTCGTCGCGCTCCCCTTTTACAGAAGCCCAAACCGGATCTGAGGTCCTATGCCCCAACCCGAAAAGTGCCGGTACACGAAGAGCCATGAGTGGATCGTCGTCGAGGGCGGCGAGGCCCTGGTCGGCATCAGCGACCACGCCCAGCACGAGATCTCCGACGTCGTGTTCGTGGACCTCCCGAAGGCCGGCCGCGCCGTGACGCAGGGCGAGGGGGCCGCGGTCGTCGAGTCGGTCAAGGCCGCCTTCGACATCTACGCGCCGGCCGCCGGGACGGTGTCGGCGGTCAACCCCGCCCTCGCCGGCGACCCCGCCCTGCTCAACCGCGACCCGCACGGCGAGGGCTGGCTCTTCAAGCTCACGGGCGTGGACCTCAAGCAGGTCGACGCGCTGATGACCCTCGCGCAGTACCAGGACTTCCTGAAGACGGCCCACTAGGACGCGATGGCGGCGGAGATCAAGCTCCTCGTCGCCGCCCCGTCCGCCAAGAACTGGCCGCTGGCCCTGGCCGGCGGCTTCCTGCTCGTGCTGACGGCGGCCGTGGGCTTCGCGCTGCAGGCGCTGTCCTCGAACGCCGCCGTGCTCACCGCCGCGGCGGGCGTCGCCCTCGTGGCGCTCCCGATCCTGTCCGCGGCGAACACGTCGTATCTCGTCACGAGCGCCCGCGTCACGGCGGTCAGCGGCATCCTGGGCAAGACGGAGGTCTCGGTCCCGCTCGACACCGTCCGGGAGCTCCGGCTCAAGCGTTCGCCGGTGCAGCGCGCGCTGGGGCTGGGGGACCTCGAGGTCGTCGGCTCCGGCGGCTCGGTGACGCTCGCCGGCATCGAGGAACCCGAGGCGGCGCGCGAGCGCATCCTGGGGCTGGCGGCATGACGGCCGTCCGCGCCGAGCTCCTCGAGGCCGACCCTTTGGACGCCGCGGGCCAGATGGCTCTCGACGAGGCCGTCCTCGAGGAGGGCCGGGAGGGCGTGCCGGTGCTGCGCTTCTACCGGTGGTCCCCGGCGACGGACCCCTGCGCGGTGACCTTCGGCTATTCGCAGTCCTACGCGGGGGCCGAGGCCGCGGCTCGGGCCCGCCTGGGCGGCGTGTCGGTGCCGCTCGTGCGCCGGGCGACCGGGGGCGGCGTCGTGTTCCACGGCTCCGACGTGACCTTCTCCTTGGTCTTTCCTTGGCCGACCTTGAGCGACCCGTCTTTGGTGTACAAGGACATCCATCTCGCCGTCCACCTGGGCTTCAAGGCCGGCGGCGTGGCCACCGGCCTGTGGAGCCCGTCGCGGGCGCCCGGCCTGCGGCCCGACTGCTTCGCGGCGCCCGAGCCCAAGGACCTGGTGACGCCCGAAGGGACCAAGGCCCTGGGCGGCGCGCTCCGCCGCCGCCGCGGCCGGGGGCTCTATCAGGGCAGCCTGCGCCCCGAGGTGCTCGGGCTGGACGCGCCCGCGGCGCGGCGCGCGGTGACCGAGGGCCTGGCGGTGGCCTGGAAGGCGCTCTTCGAGCGCCGCGAGCCCGAGCCGCGCGTGGCGGCGCGCGCCGCGGCGCTCCGGGCCGAACGATATCTGACGGACCGATGGAACAGGAGGCGTTGATGAAAGCGTTCGTCCTATGCAAGCTGATCGCCGGGCTCGAGCAGAAGGCCGTGAACCAGATACGCACCGTCAAGGGCGTCACCGACGTCTTCCTGACCTTCGGGTCCTGGGACGCCGTGCTGACCGCCGAGGCGGACACCATCGACAAGCTCTCGGGCCTCATCGTCCGCGAGATCCGCGGCATCCACGGGGTGCAGACGACCGAGACGCTCGTGACCACGAACCTGTAGGGGGATTCCCAATCCGAGGGCGCATTTGGTACCGTCTCCAGACGGCGCCAAGGCGCCGTCCGCTATGACCGACGAAGGCCTTTCCCTGCCCCCCGACCTCGCCGACCCCAAGGAGAAGCTGGTCCTCCTCGTGGACGACGACGAGAGCATCCTCGACCTCCTCGAGCACGTCGTCAAGAAGGAGGGCTTCCGGGTCGAGCGCGCCGCCGACGGCCAGGAGGCCGTGCGCAAGGTCGAGGCGGTCGTCCCCGACGCCATCGTCCTCGACTTCATGCTGCCCGGCATGGGCGGCTTCGAGGTCTTGAAGGAGCTCCAGATGGGCGACGCGCGCTCGACGCCCATCGTCGTCATCACCGGGCGGCGCATCGACCGCCAGACCATCGACATGGTCCGCCAGGAGCCCAACGTCCGGGAGTACATCGAGAAGCCCATCAAGCCCGCCGTCCTCTCGGCGGTCCTCCACAAGATCCTCAAGACGCGGCCGCCCGACGTCTCCCGCAAGGTCGACCGCGGGCCGCTTTCCGGGTCCTGGTAGACGTGGCGCCTTGGGCGCGCCGTCTCGCGTGGGTCCTCGGCGCCTCCGGCGCCTTCGCCCTCGCCGTCTACGCCGACCTCTGGCTGCGCGCGCGGACCGCGACGACGACCGGCGACCGCTACATGGCTTGGGTCAAAGACCCGGCCGCCAAGAAGGCCTACTTCGACGCGGAGCTCGCCAAGGAGAAGGCCGCGCTCGACGCCGAGCTCGCCGCGGGCCGCATGGGCGCTCCCGAGCATTCCCAGCGGGTCGCGCTCGCCGAGTTTCGGCGCGACGAGGCCGTCGCCGAGAGCTCGCTCAAGCTCGCCTACCACTGGTATAAGACCTCCGTCGAGCTCTTCAGCCCGCCCGAGACCAAGTACGTCCGCCTCGCGCGCGAGCGCATGGCCGAGGCCAAGCGCCGGTGGAAGCTCGAGCTCGACGCCGCGAAAGTCCCCTACGAAGAGTACATGTTGGAATGAGCCGTAAGCGGCGCTCGCCGGCTTGGCGCGCTGCCGCCTCTCCCGTCGCGGCGGCCGTCCTGGCTCCCACCGCCGGCGCGGCGTTGTTCGCGGCCGCGCGCTCTACGGCGGACATCGGCGCGCAGGGCGAGGCGTCCTGGTTCCTCGGCGGCGCGGCCGCCCTCTCGTTCGCGCACCTGGCCGGCGCCGCCTTCCGCCCCCTCTACGTCTTCGCCCACGAGCTCACGCACGCGCTGGCCGCCTGGGCCGGCGGCGGCAAGGTCTACGCCTTCGTCGTCAAGGGCGACTCCGGCCGGGTCGACCTGTCCCACGCCGGGCCCTTCGTGGCCCTCGCGCCGTACTGGGTCCCGCTCTACGCGCTCGCGTGCGCGGGCGCGTACCGGGTCTGGCTGTGGTACGGCGCGCCGCCCTGGTCGCGCCAGGCCTTCCTCGCCGCGATGGGCGCCGCGCTCGCCTTCCACCTCCTCCACACCGCGCGCTCGCTGTGGCAGACCCACCAGAGCGACTTAGACGAGGCGGGCCCCGCCCTCTCGCTCGCCCTCATCGCCCTCCTCAACTCGGCCGTGCTCCTCGCGGCGCTCAAGTGCCTGTTCCCCGACCGCGTGTCGCTGGGCGCCGCCTTCGCCGCGGTGTCGGCCGCGACCGCGGCCTTCTGGGGCGGCGCGGCGGCCCTCGTGCGGGCGGCGCTGGCGGCGGCGGCGTGAGCGGGGGCTGGCGCTCGGAGGTCGGGCGCAAGGCTTTCCACTTCCTGTGCCTCTTGTATCTGGGGTACTTCCACTGGCGAGGACGCTCCGAGACGCTGTCGGTCCTGGCCGTTTGGATGGCCGTCATCGTGGCCGTGGAGACGCTGCGCCTCTCGCGCCCAGAGGTCAACGCCTTCCTGCTCAAGACCTTCCAGGGCATCCACCGCCCGCACGAGGAGAAGCGCATCAGCGCCATCATCTGGACCTCGTCGGGCTGCTGGCTGACCTTCCTCCTCTTCGGCGCCGAGCCCCGCCTCGTCGACGCGGGCGTGCTGTGCCTCGCCTTCGGCGACGCCTCGGCGGCCTTGGCGGGCAAGACCTTCGGCCGGAGGGTCTTCGAGTTCCGCGGCAAGCGCAAGTCCCTCGAGGGCTCGCTGGCTTGCTTCGCGGCCTGCGCCGCGAGCGTCCTGGCCTGCGGGTTCGGGCCCGGGGCGGCGGCGGCCGCGGCGGCGGCGGCGACCGCGCTCGAGCTGGCGGCCCCGCCCCCGGACGACAACTTCTGGCTGCCGCTCGCCGCGGCGGCCGTGCTGTCTTTGTAAAAGCTAAAATCCGTCCCGTGACGCACAAGCGCCCCCACTGGTCCCGGGCCCTGGGCCGATTCTTCGGGCGCGTGCTCGCGGGCGCGTTCGTAGCGCTGGTGTTGGGCGGCGCGGTTTTGGCCGTCTGGGTCCAGCGCACCCTGAGCCCCGAGCGCCTGCGCCCGCAGATCGTCGCCCAGCTCGAACGGACCTTCCAGCGCCGGGTCGACATCGAGGGCGTCGGCGTGGCCCTGCACCAGGGCGTGCGGGTGACGGGCCTCAAGGTCCATGCCCGGCCCGGCGCCCCGGAGCCCTTCTTCCTCTCCGCCGACCTGATGATCGTCCGCTACAGCCTGCCGGCCCTGCTCCAGGGCCGGTTCGTGCTGACCTTGGTGCGGCTCGTGAACCCGCGCGTCGCGCTGTACCGCCGCCCCGACGGGTCCTGGAACCTCTCCGA
>SCTT01000092.1 GCA_004322435.1 bacterium | reverse complement strand
CGCGGCGATGGGCCTGTTGTGGGTCTTAAACGCCCCGCAGATCCGCCACAACTACTCGGTCTGGGCCAAGGAAGGCCGCGTCGCCGACGGCATCGCGCCGCTCTACCCGGCCCTCGTCGCCGGCGGGAGCCTGCTGCACCTCTTCACCGCGCTGGCGACCGGCGACATCCACTGGGCCATCAACGCGGTCATCGGCATCGTCACGGCCGGCATCGTCCTCGGCCAGATCTACGCGCCCAAGCAGACGAACGCCGTCCTCGGCCCCCTCATCCGGCTCATCGAGCGGGCGCTGGCGCTCTTCAAGCCGCGCTCGGCCGTCGCGGCCGCCTTCGCGGGCGCCTCACTCGCCGCCTTCGCGGGGACGGACCCGGCGGGACAGATTTCCGGCGTCGTCGAGCGCGCGAAGGCCCTGAAGGGCCGGAGCGTGGTCTTCCTCGAGGCCCCCACCGCCGCCGGCAAATCCACCTTGGCCAAAAGCCTCGAAGGCGCGCTGACCGGCCGCCTGCGCGCGCTCGAGCTCGACCGCTACTACGGCGACGCCTCGCAGGCCCCGCTCGACAAGGACGGCCGCCCCGATTTCGACCGCCCCGAGGCCGTGCGCCTTGAGGCCGCGGCGCGCGACATCCGGGCCCTGTTGGCCGGCGAGCGCATCGAGCTGCCGAGCTACGACATGAAGACGGGCCGCAGCGTGCCGAACTCGGGCGAGTTCATGCAGCTCGACGCCGACGATGTGCTCATCGTCGACTCCATCTTCGCGTCGCATCCGCTCCTTAAGGCCGCGGCCGAGGGGAGCGACATGCTCGACGTCTACATGGACGCGCCGGCGGTGGTGCGCCTGGCGCGGCGGCTCGCGCGGGACAAGACGGTGCGCGGCAAGCCGGTGGGAGACAACCTCAAGGGCTGGCGGCGCATCCTCGAGAACGAGGCCGCCTTCATCAAGCCCCTGCGCGGCGGCGCCGACGCTGTCATCAACCTCGTGACGCCCGAAGAGCTGGCGAACCTGCCGGCCGCCTACGAGAAGCTCCTGGCCGAAGAGACGGACCCCGCGGTGCGCGCGCTTTTAGGCGAGATGATCCGCGCGTCGCTTCAGGCCGACGGCGTCGCCCGCTAGCCGAACACCCCGAAGTGCCGTCCTAACGGCCGCGCCTTCCCGCCGCGTCCCTTGCGCACGAGCACCCGCCCCTGCGGGTCCTGGTTGTAGTACGTCCAGCGCGTCGGCGGCGCGTAGCTCGGGGGCGTCGACAGGTCCCTCCGCGCCGCGCGGGCGAGGTTCCAGGAGGCCAGGCCCGCCATCACCCGCCCGACGAGCGTGGGACTCCCGAGCTCGGCCTGCGCGCGCTCGGCCAGCTCGGCCGCCCGCGCGCGGGCGCCGGGGCCGGCCGCGTGCTCGGCGATGGGCGCGAGCAAAGCGCGGCACAGCGCGGCCAACCCGGTATAGAGCTCCACCTGCCGCCGCGCGTGGGCGTCGGTCCCGCGCCCCCAGGCCCGGCGGGCGTTGAGGAAGCCCTCGAGCATCCCCAAGAAGGGCGGTCCGTTCTCGGCGGCGAGGCGCCGATGCGCGAGCTCGAAGAGCTCGCGGGTCTCGCCCGGGGCCAGGTTCGGGTGGCTGGCCCAGTCGCCGCGGAAGAGGTGGAAGTCCTCCCAGCGGTACGTCGGGTCGAGGCGCCCCTCCATTTTAAGCCGCGCGTAAAGGGGCGTGCCGGGACAGGGGTTTAAGGGCGCGACCTGGTAGAAGGGGGGCCTCAGGCGCACGAAGGCGTCGACGTCGCGCTCGGCGGACGCGCGCGTGTGGCCGTCGAAGCCCAGCGCCATCGAAGCGACGACGAGGACCCCCTGCTCGTGGAGGGCTCTGACCACCTTTGCGGGGTCGCCGGCGCGCTTCGCCAGAGCTTCCTCCCCGGGCGCCCCGCCCTCGGCGAACGATTCGACCCCGGTCCACAGCGCCCCGCAGCCCAGTTCGCGCACCTCCTCGGCGCTCAGGGCCGAGAGGGAGCGGACGCTCCCGAAGCCGAACCACTTCCAGCCCCAGCGCTCGCGGCGCGCCTTGAGCAGGGCCCCGAAGCGGCGCACCCAGGCGAGGTCCGAGAAGATGTCCTCATCGAAGACGAGGGACAAAAACGCCCCGCCGCCCAGGCGCGCGGCCTGGGCCTCGAGCGCGGCCACGGCCTCCTCGGGGTCCGCCACGGACACCTTGCGCCGGCCCGCGTACGCGCTCGTGTTGCAAAACGAGCAGCCGTTCGGGCAGCCCAGCGCCGCGAGCACCACGGGGACGCGCATGTAGCGGCGTGAGAAGCCGCGCATCGAGAAGCCGGCCATCGGCAGGCTCCGCTGGACGACCGGTCCCGGCGGCTCGCCGAGCAGGGCGCGCATGTAGGAGACGCCGTCCTCGCGGCAGACGTGGTGAGCCGCCGCGCGCAGGCGATCGGCGGCCTTCTCGGGGTCGTTCGGGACGTCGTCGGCGAGCGCCGCGGCCCCGAAACCGCCGAGGACCACGCGCGCGCGGGGGAGAGCCTTCTTCACGGCCTCGGCCATCGCCGCGACGCGGACGCTGTGGCGGCTCATCAGCTGGAATCCCACCACGTCGTAGCCCTGCGCGAGCTCCCGCGTGAAGTCTTCCAAGCTCGGCTCCTCGAGCACCGTCGTCGGCGCGCGCAGGTTCTCGGCGATGAGGTGCAGGCCGAAGGCGTGCCAGTGCGACGTGAAGGAGAACATCCCCTGGCCCCGGGTGAGCCGGGCGGCGAAGAGGTCGTGGAGGTTTTCGCCCCAGACCGGGGCGTAGGGGCCGTGCGCGGTGACGAGCAGGACCCTCATCTTCGCTCCCAGAACAGCGCGAGGCGGCGGGCCGCCTCTTCGGGGGCGTCCTCGGGCAGGAAGTGGGACGCGCCCTCGATAAACTCGAGCCGGCTTCCTGGGACGAGGGCCGCCAGGCGGGACGCGGCGTCCTTGGTGCAGAACGGGTCGCGGGCTCCCCACAGGACCAAAGTCGGGCGGGAGAAGCCCGTCAGGGCGGCGCGCGCGTGCGCGAGGTAGGCCGGCGCGCCCCAGTAGGACTTCACCGTCCAGGTCGCCGTCCGCCGGCCGTTCTCGCGCAGGAAGAGCCTCCGGAAGGCTTCGCCGTCCTCGCCGTCGAACGTCTCGGGCCGGGAGTGGGCGTGCCGGCGGGCGTACGACCAGACGAAGCGCGCGCAGGCGGCGTCGCCCAAGAGCGCGTTTTGGAATCCCCAGGGCAGGGCGATGCCGGCCGCGACGAGGCCCGGCAGACGGAAGCCCCGGAGGGTCAGCGTGGTGTTGAGCAGGGTCAGCGAGGCGATTCGCTCCGGATGCTTCGCCGCCCAGGCCGCGCCCGGCGGGCCCGAGATGTCGTGGCAGACGAGATGGACGCGCGGGGCCCGCAAAGCGTCGAGATAGCGTCCGAGCGTCCTCTCGATGGCAGGGAAGGAGTACTGCTCCGGCTCCTGCGGCTTGTCCGAGAGCCCGAAGCCCGGCAGGTCGGGGGCGCGCACCGGCCGG
>SCTT01000091.1 GCA_004322435.1 bacterium | reverse complement strand
GGAGGCGGCGGCGCCGCCACGGGCGGGGCCGGCGGCGCCGGCGGCGGCTTCGTGCGCGTGAGCGCGGCCGCCATCGTCCTCAACGGCGCCATCGACGTGTCGGGGGCCGACGGCCAGGGGCCCGCGGCCGACGGCGGCGGCGGCGGCGGCGGCGGCGGCGGCATCCGCCTCGACGCCGCGAGCATCTCGGGGTCGGGCGCGCTCCACGCCGACGGCGGCGCCGGCACGGGCGCGGCGGGCTCGGAGTTCGGCGGCGGCGGGGCCGGCGGGCGCATCGCGCTCGGCGCCTCGGGGGCCTGCACGCTCTCCCCCTCGACGGTCACGGTCGAGGGCGGGCCTTCGGGCGACTCCGGGACCGGCAACGCGGGTGCGCACGGCGCGCCGGGGACCACCTATTCTTCGAACTTGGGCGCGCCGTCCTCTTTCGCGGGCTCCTCCCCCTCCTCGACCACGGTGCTCTGGAGCTGGGGGGCGGCCTCGGGCGCGGGCGACTACCAAGTGCAGGCCTCCACCGGTGGAAACCGCTCGGGCCTGCTGAGCTCCGCCGCGCTCTCCTTCTTGTCCTCGGACCTCCTGCCCAACACCACCTACGGGGCGCTCGTGCGCACGCGCGGCTGCGCCCACACGCTGCTGAGCGCGGTGGCCGTGACGACGACGCTCGCTAGGCCGGTGGGGGCGCTCCCCGAGCACTACCTGGGCGTCTTCGAGTCCTCCATCGCGGTGCACTGGGGACGCCTGCCGGACTCCCCGCCCGACGCGTCCTCGGCCAGCGCGTCAGGGTACCTGCTCGAGGCCTCGACCGCCTCCGACTTCAGCGGGGTGCTGCGCTCCTCCCAGACCGCGGTCCTCTCCTTGAGCACGCTGACCGTGTCCAGCCTGGGGCTCGACACGACGTATTACTTCCGCGTCGGCTCGCTCAACAGGGGCGCCGAGCCCAACTACCGCGCCCTCGGATCGACGAAGACCGCCTTCATCGAGATGGGCGTCGAGGTCTCCACCCACGACGTCGACTTCGGCAGCATCGCCTTGAGCTCCGAGGTGTACGTCTCGACGAGCTTCATCGTCCGCAGCGTGGGGAACGTGCCGCAGACCTACCAGATGAAGGCGACGACCATCACCGCGGGGAGCCCCTGGAGCGTCGCCGCGAGCTCCGGGGTCGACACGCTGACCCTGCAGGCCGTCTTCCACGCGGCCCAGCCGTCGGGGACGCAGTTCGGCGGCGAGGACCTGCTCTCGCAGACCTTCCAGACCTGTACGGCGTCGCGCTTCGCGGCGGGCCAATCCGGCGTCTCCGTGGCGCCGGGCGAGGAGCGCCTGCTTTGGCTCAAGCTCGGCATGCCGACCATCACCTCGACCGCGTCCCCGCAGGACGTCCAGGTCACCGTGCTGGCGGGCCCGCCGTGACGCGCCGCGCCCTCCTCTGGGCCGCGCTGCTCGCGGGGCTGTCCGCGCGGCCGGCGCTCGCGCGCATCGGGCTGTCCACGCAGTTCATCGACGTCGTGGTCGAAGGGCTGCGGCCCGGCGGCACCTACAGCCTGCGCGAGCTGCGCGGCTCCTCGTACGCGGTCAAGAACCGCGGAGACGCGGTCGTCGAGGTCTCCTTGGAGGCGCTGCGGCCCGCGGTCCTCGTGCCCCCTTACGAGGCGGTCCCGGACCCGGCCTGGGTCGAGCTGACCCCTGGGCGCCTGCGCATCGAGCCGGGCCAACTGGGGGTGAGCGAGGTCGTTCTCCGCATCCCCGACGACCCGAGGCTCGCCGGGCGGCACTTTCAGGCGACCCTCCTCGCGCGGACGCTCGGGACGGGCATCGTCGGGACCGGCGTCAAGAGCCGCCTCAGGTTCTCCCTCGGCCCGAGCCCGGAGACCGTGAACTTCGACCTCTCGCCCGGGGAACTCTCCTTGTCGAAGCCCAGGGCCGGGCCAGCCTACGATTCCCGGAAGGCGGAAGGGCGGGGCTTCGCGCTCGCGAACCGGACGAACGTCGCGCTGCGCCTGCGGCTCGAAGCCGCGCGCTGGACGGAGGGGACGGAGCCGCTTCCGCCCGGAGGGTGGGAGACCCCCTCGGAGCTCTCGTGGGAGATCGGAAGAGC
>SCTT01000009.1 GCA_004322435.1 bacterium | reverse complement strand
CTCCTACTACCTCTACATCACGCCCGTGAACCACGCGGGGGTGTCCGGCCAGGACTTCGCCTCCGGGTCGTCGTCTACCTTCCTGGCGGCGACCACGCGGATGCTCGTCGTCGAAACGTCGTCGAACTGCACCGCTTGCGGCGCCGCCAGGAAGGTAGACGACGACCCGGAGGCGAAGTCCTGGCCGGACACCCCCGCGTGGTTCACGGGCGTGATGTAGAGGTAGTAGGAGGTGTTTTCCTTGAGGCCGGTCAGCACGGCGCTCAGCCCGCCCGAGGGCGCGGTGCTCACGCTCTTGTTGTCGGGCTCCGTGCCGAAGAAGGGGTTCGCCGTCGAGAGCAGGACGTTGTACCGCGTTCCGGCGGGGTTCCCGCCCGAGGCCCAGGCGACGACCATCGAGCTGATCCCGACGTCCAGGAAGGCTTGCGCCGCGGCCGCCGGCCGCGTGGCCAACGTGACGGCGGCGGTGGGGACGGCCGAGGCGTAGGCCGTCGTCTGGCTGTAGAGCGTCCCCATGCGCAGGTAGTAGGTCGTGTTCAAGGCCAGCCCGGCCACCGTCACCGAAGTGCGGGTCAAATCCGAGGTGCCGGCCGAGGAAACCAAGGCCGCGTAGCCCGAGTCGGAGAACGCCTCGACGAAATAGGCGGTGGCGCTCGACATCGTCGAGTAGGTCACCGTCATGCTCGAGAGGTGGGCGGAGACGCTCCGGCCCCCGGCGGGGACGGAGGCGAACACGAAGGTCGAGAGCTCGACGCTCCAGGCCGACCGCGCCAGGCCCGCGTCCACGGCCTGCAGGCGGATGTAGTAGGTGGCGCCGTTGACGAGCGTCCCGCCGGTCTTGGCCAAGCGCAGTTGGCGGCCGTGCTGGGGGACCAAGGTCCCGGGCCAGGTCCGGAAGGCCGGACGCAGGTAGGAGCCGGAGAACGGGGTGCCGTACGCCCAGGGCACCGCGAAGGCGTTGGGCGCCGTGATGCGCCGGCCGTCGCCGGACACGGTCATCGGGGAGGTGGCCATGACCAACTGGTAGCCGATGGTGTCGGTGTCGGCCGCGCCGTCCGAACCGGGGTCCCAGCGCACGGTCAAGGTGGCGCCCTGCTGGTCGAACTCCAGGGCCAGGTTGCCCAAAATGGGAGTCGGAGCCGACGGCGCCGGGTTGGCCGGGTCCAGGTCGTTGCGCAGGACGCGCGCGTCGAGCGACCCGGACGTCGCCAGGACCAGGTCCAGGTCCCCGTCGCCGTCGGCGTCGCCCCAGGCCACCGAATTGACCGTCATGCCGCTCGTCCCGGGCAGAATCCGTTTGGAGAAGGTCCCCGCGTTGTTGAGCATCACGACCACCGGGCTGGCCGCCAAAGCCAGGTCCAGGTCGCCGTCGCCGTCGAAGTCGCCCCAGGCTCCCGCCGTCCCGGAGGCCCCCAGGATGACGGCGGTGAACGTCCCGCCGTCGTTGCGCAGGACGACGCCGCCGCCGGCGAACACGTCCAAATCCCCGTCGGCGTCATAGTCGGCCCAGGCCGCATGGCTGGTGCCGTGCTCGCCCAAAGCCGTCACGGAGAAGCTCCCCCCTGTGTTCACCAGCAGGCGTTCCGGGCCCGTAAAGGACGTCAGGAAGAGGTCCAGGTCGCCGTCGTTGTCGTAGTCGCCCCAGACGGCACCGACGTCGGTCCCCGTGGGCAAAGACCCGGTCGAGAGGACGCCCCCGTTGTTGATCAGCAGCCAGTCGTCGCCGGGCGTCCCGCCGTTGCCGATGACGCCGTCCAGGTCGCCGTCGTTGTCGTAGTCGCCCAGGTCGGCCTGGCGGCCGTGGAAGCCGTTGGTGTTCGCGATGGTGACGCTGACGAAGGTCCCGCCGTCGTTGCGCAGGACGCGCTGGCTGGCGCCGCTGGCGTTGGCCAGCAGGACGTCGAGGTCGCCGTCGTTGTCCAGGTCGCCCCAGGCCAGCCCCGTCGAGACGTCGCCCGAAGCCAACGCCGCGGAGACGAAGCTCCCGCCGCCCTGGTTCGTGGCCAGGACCTCGTTGGGGCTGGGGTTCGAGTTGGCGGCCATGAAGTCCAGGTCCCCGTCGTTGTCGTAGTCGGCCCAGGCGACGTCGGCCGATTGGCCTCCTGTGAGGACGGCCTCGAGATAGGAATATGCCGTCGTCGGGTTGGACATCCCCGAGCGCACGCCCTGCGGGTAGGTCTGGGAGTCGAGCGCCGACAGCGCGAAGTACCAGGTCGCCGCCGTGTCGAGGTCCGGGAACGTGTAGTAAACGCTCGTCCCCGGCGTGACGCCGGAGGTGACGATCTGCACCGAGTACTGCGCGGCGACGTAGGCGGAAGTCGAGGTCAGCGGGGTCTTGGACGACCAACGGATGTCGTAGACGCCGTTCAAAGCCCCGTTCGTCCCGTCCGCCCCGGGAGCCGTCCAGGCCAAGGTCACGGACATCGTGCTGGCGGCCAAGCCGGTGGAGACCTGCGCGGCCACCCGCAGGTCGGTGACGGCGCGCGGGGCGACGAGGCCGGTGGACTGTTCCGCGGACTCGGCGGAGCGGGCCCCGATGAGGTCCTCGGTGGTGACGGCCCAGAAGGCGGTGGTCTCTTTGTTCAAGACGAGCTTCAGGCCGTTGCCGGCGCCGATGC
>SCTT01000090.1 GCA_004322435.1 bacterium | reverse complement strand
AGCGGCTATGCCGTCGAGGCCGCGCCGCCGGCGACCACCAGCGACAGCGGGGAGGACCACACCGTCGACGAGACCGTCCGGACGCTCCAGAGGCTCAAATCCTCGTCCATCTCGCCGCTCCTGCCGCCCCAGATGCAGTCGCAGATCGACGGCGTGCTCGAACAGGCGGCGAACCTGGACAACGTCGGCTCGGCCGAGTACGGCCGCCCGTCCCGCGGGGCCGGGCCCTCGGCCGGGGTCGGCATCGGGAAGGCCGCCGCCCGCCCCGCCGACCTGCACGCCGGCGCTCCCGCGCCGCCTTCGGAGCCCGGGCGCCCCGCGCCCTACGTCGACCTCTCGGGCGCCCCGGAGACCGAGTCGCGGCGCGCGGGCGCCGCGGCGGCCGGAGTCCCGCTCGCGCTCGGCACGCCCCCCTCCGAGACGCGCGCCCCCCCGCTCTTCGACCCGCCTTCCGCGCAGAAGACCCTCTTCGAACGGCACGGGGAGGAAGCGCGCGACCGCCTCGGGCGCGACCCCTCGGACGCCGAGGCGCTCAAGTCCTTGGCCGGCTCGGAGATGGCCTCCGGGCGCTACGCCGAGTCCGTCGCGGCCTCCGACCGCGCGCTGGCCGCCAACCCGTCGAGCGCGGACGCCTTCATGCTCAGAGCGATGGCGCGCGAAGCCCAAGGGGACATGCGCGGGGCCGTGATGGACGCGCGCCAAGCCGCCCGCATCGACCCCGGCCGCCACGGGGCCCGCGCCGCCGCCGCCGAAGCCGGGGCGCGCCTCTTCGACCCCACGAGCGCCGAGTCGTGGGGGCTCTTGGAGAAGATGAGCACCCCGCCCCCGCTGCCGCGGCGCTTCCCCTGGGGGCTCCTCCTGGCCTTCTTCGCCGCCGCCGCGGCGGCCGGCGGCGGCTACGCGGCGAAGGCCATCTGGTCCGACCTGTCGGTCGAGACCCGCGGACGCTTCGCGGGCGGCCTCTTCCCCGGCCGGCGCGGGCCGTCCTTGGGCGCCGCGACCCCGCTGCCCACCCAGCGCGGCGCCGTGGCCCTGCGCCCCGGCGCGAAGCTGGGCGCGAAGTACGAGCTGATCCGGGCCTTGGGGCGCGACGGCACCGTCGAGGTCTGGAAGGCCCATGACACGCTTCTCGACCGCGACGTCCTGCTCAAGCGCCTCTACGTGGGCCGGGACTCGGGGGAGCTCGACCTGCGGCGCCAGGAGGCCAAGCAGGCCGCGACCCTGCATCACCCGAACATCGCCGAGCTCTTCGAGATCGCGGAACTCCCCGAGGGGCTCTTCGCCGTCTACGAGTACGCCTCGGGCAAGTCCTTGGCCGCCATCCTCACGGAGAAGGGCTCGCTGTCCTTGCGCCAGTCCCGCGACGTGCTGGTGCCGGTCTGCCGCGCGCTCGAGCACGCCCACCGGCGCGGGGTCGTCCACGGGGGGCTCTCGCCCGACCGCATCGTGCTGACGCGGCAGGGCTACGTGAAGGTGATGGACTTCGTGCTCGCGCGGACGATGACGGCCGGGGCGTCGGGGTATTCGGCGCCGGAGATCAAGCGCGGGGCCCCCACGCCGGCCTCGGACGTGTACTCGGCGGGCATCATCCTGCACCAGATGCTCTCCGGCGACCTCCCCGGCGAGGGGTCTTGGGAGGCCGCAGGGCCGATCGCGTCGCTTTTGGAGAAGGCGTTGGATTTGGACGTGCGCACGCGGCTGGCGTCGGCGCGCGAGATGCTCGACGCTTTGCGGGGGCTGCGGGCGGATACGATGCCGCCGCGGGCTATGACGCCGAAGCCCACGGCGGTCGAGAACGAGGAGAGGCTGACTTCCGAGCCCGACGAGGATTCGCGGGAGGTCGCGGGAGGGGCGGTGGGGCCGGAGGACCCGGACGGGCCGCTCATCGACCCGGGGCCGCCGACGCATCCGACGAATCCGGGGGGGTAGGGGGCGGGGTTTATATAGGAGGAGGCGACGGCCGACTGGCCCTGCAGCATATTAACGGGAATCAAATATCACGTTTTGAGACTTAAGGATGAGTTTGCAATGGGAACCTCGCCCAGACTGCTAATTCGAATTCTTGCCTGGTGGATCGCCAGTCTTGTGTCGGGCGGCGGGGCTATTTTTCTAAGCTTTGCGGCCGCGACAATCGCGTCCATCATTTCCAATCATCGGTCCAACGGGACCGAAATCATGTTCCTGGCCTCCAGCATCGCCGAGCCCGGGCTCCTGGCAGCAAGTCTGATCTTTGCGGATCTGAGTCTCTTCATGGGAGTGTCCTGGCGATTGTTGGGAGGAGCACTTCTGTGGGGTCTTGTTCCATCGTCGCTGGTTTCGCTGGTTTGGATCGTGCCCTCCTTTAGAGACAAGATTTTGACCGACCCTATTTCGAATTATAATCCGCTGATGCCAATCTTGACATGGATCGTTCTTCCGATTCTCGTAGCCGTCATTGGCGGGTCAAGAATGCATCTAAAGAGGGAGGGTGCCTAACATCGCGCGTTCGCACGCACCCTCGCAAAGCTCTCCCGACTGAGGAACACTATGAAAATGCGCCTGACGGCCTGCTCCCTGCTGCTTGTCATGAACATTTCCCTCCTGCGAGCAGCGGACTATCGTCCGGCGAAGGTCAGCTTCGATGACTTCAAAGAGCTCGTCGCGGCCGTCGAGCCCCACAGAGCCAAGCGCTTGGTCGGCCTCGATGAGTTCCTGAAGATGAGCCGGGAGCCGAATACGATCGTCTTGGATTCGCGGTCTGATTTCCGTTACGACCGCATCCACCTCAAAGGAGCCCGGCATCTGAGCTTCACCGACTTCACTCAGGAGAACCTGGAGAAGGTCATCCCGGACTTCAACACTCGGATTCTGATCTACTGCAACAACAACTTCGACGGCAACCAAACGGATTTCACATCCAAGGTCGCCCGCCGAGGGTCCCGGCTTGCCCGCAACCCTATCGAGGCGCAGATGCAAGCCCAGGCTAAGCCGCGGATGATGGCGCTCAACATCCCGACCTACGTGAATCTATTTGGCTACGGGTATGAGAACGTTTACGAACTGGCCGAGCTCGTCGACGTCACAGACCCGCGCATCACGCTTGAAGGGACCGTCGCGAAGAAATGAGCCGGGACGAGTTATCCACAACTAGCCCCGGGGAGGACTGACAAAATAATTTGGTTGATAAATTTGCCGTTGTGAGGCTGTTTTATCGACGGTGGGGTGGCCTGGCTGTGAGTGATTTTCGCGTGTACAGCAGGTGTACATGGGAAAATCACTGTGTTGCGGCTCAAAGATTCGTCGATTTGGGAGGCGACGCCGTCAGTGTTTCGCCTGCCGGAAGACCTGGCGCATTCGTCTTAAGCGGCGTGGTCGTTCGAAACTCCGCCATCTAAACCGCCTCATCGACTTAGTTTTCCTAAAGAGGCGTAGCCTGACCGAACTGTCTCGGTCCCTGCGACTTTCCAGACAGGCTCTTAGTTATCGCTTCCTGCGCGCCTTGGCGCATCAACTGAAGGTCTCGAAGCCGGTCTATCCATCTGCTGTCGGCGATTTTGTCCTTCTGGTCGATGGAATCTGGTTCCGATTCAAGCGTCGGCCGTGGGTCATCTATCTAATCGCACTGAAGCGCCCCCAAGATGACTTCGCAACCTTCCTCGACCCGGTCTTGCGGCCTGGCACCGAATGCCGCCAGGGCTGGATTGAGGCCTTCGACACAATCCCAGCGGTTCATCGTCCCTTGGTCCGCGCGCTCGTCTGTGACAACTTCATGGGCTCTATGACGATAGCCAAAGTTAATGGGTGGGTTTTGCAGTACTGCCACTTCCATGTGCTCGCCTCGCTCTACTCGAAGCTCGGCCTTAGACGCCCGCGCACCGTAGGCTCGATAGAGCTGCGAAGGGAGGCCTATGAGCTGGTCAGGACGGCGCTGACGACCCCAGATGAAAGCATCCGCGAGGCGATTGAGTTTCGGCTCATGACGCTGGCCAATGGGAACCTTCTGCCCTTCAGATTCAGCAATATCCTGCGCGAATTCGTGAGAAGACTCGATGACTATCGCGCGTACAGATACCACCCCGCCCTTCGGTTGCCCAGAACGACTGGATCAGCTGAATCGATGTGCCGCATGATTCGAGATATGATGGGCCGCAATCGAAGCGTAGCTACGCCCGCAGCACTGAAATTGTGGGTCACGGTTTTCATGCGATTACGGCATGAAATTGCCTGCCGGCCGGCGCAAATATCAACCAATTAATTTTGTCAGTCCCCCCCGGGGC
>SCTT01000089.1 GCA_004322435.1 bacterium | reverse complement strand
CCTGACGGCGCTGACGATGGTCCTTTATGTCGGCGGCTATACGCCCTTAAAGCGCGTCTCGCCGCAGAGCACCTGGATCGGCGCTGTCAGCGGCGCCATCCCGCCGATGATCGGCTGGGCCGCGGCGCGCGGGGAGCTCGGCGCCGGAGCTTGGGCGCTCTTCTCCATCCAGTTCTTGTGGCAGATGCCGCACTTCTTGGCCCTGTTCTGGCTCTACCGCGAGGAGTACGCGAAGGCCGGCTTCCAGGTCCAGTCGGTGGTGGACCCGGGCGGGCGCTCGACCGCTTTCCAGATCAGCGTCCACTCCTTCGGGCTGCTCATCGCGACGATGATGCCTTGGCTCTTCGGGGTCGCCGGCTTCGGCTACGGCGTCGGGGCGCTCATCCTCGGCACCGGCTTCCTCTTCATGGGCCTCAAGGCCTCGTGGACGATGCGGGCTTGCGACCACCGCAACCTCTTTCGGGCCTCGTTGGCCTATCTGCCGGCCGTGTTCACCCTCCTGGCGGTCGGAGCGCCGTGAACCGGGCCGCCGTCATGGCGGCCGTGGTCCTCGTCGCGGGGGGCGCCGCTCTCGTCGCCGTCCGCCGGTCCCGCCCCCTTGCGGAAGTCCCCCCCGGCTCCTCCGGCCCGCGCCTTTTGGAGGGCGCCGAGGCTTGGACCGTCCCCGACTTCACGCTCAAAGACGACGCCGGCCGTTCGGTGCGCCGAGCGGACCTCGCCGGCAAGCCCTGGGTCGCGGCCTTCATCTACGCCTCCTGCCCCGGCCAGTGCCCGATGATGACGGCCAAGATGAAGGCCCTGCGCGCGCGCCTGCCCGAGGCCTTCTTGGTCTCGTTCAGCGTCGACGGGGCCGACACGCCCGAGAAGCTCGCCGCCTATAAGAAGACCTACGGCGCCGACTGGCTGTTCTTGACCGGGGGCTCCGGGGTGGTCGCGGCGCTCTGCAAGGACGGCTTCAAGCTGGCCGTGGCCGACGGGCTGGACCCCAAAGACCCCATCATCCACTCGGACAAATTGGTCCTGGTCGACCGCGATTCGCGCGTGCGCGGGTTCTTCGACCCCTCGGACGCGTCCCACCTCGTCGCCCTGGCCGCCTCCCTCAAGTCCCTTTAGCTCCCTCTCCCACGAAGTGGGAGAGGGTCGGGCCCCACCCCTCTCCCGCAAGCGGGAGAGGGAGGAATGAAGAGGGCCCGCCTTTCGGCGGGCCCTTCCCTCACTTCTTCTTGGCCGGCGTCTTAACGGCCTGCGGAGAGACCTTTCAGTGCTTCTCGGCGTAGAGCTCTTCGTAGCGCTTCGGGAACTTGGCCTTGAAGTCGGCCAGGAGCTTCTCGCGGTGCGCCTTCCAGGAGGCCTTGTTCGCGCCGGTCTTGCGGGCGCGGCTGTCGTGGGCGAGGAACGTCCAGATCTTCTTGCCGTCGTCCTTGGTGACCGTGCAGCCGGGCTTGTTCATCATGCGCTTGACGTAGCGCTGCCAGATGCCGCCCTCGAGCTGCCAGACGAACTTGCTCTTGGCGTAGTCGGCGTCTTCCTTCATCATCTTGGCGGCGTTCGCGTCGCGGGCGCCGGCGTCCTTGCCGTCGGCCTCGACGAACTGGCTGTTCAAGGGGCGGGAGGCCGTGTGGCAGACCGTGCACTTGGCCTGCAGGGCCTTGTAGCCTTCCTGGGCCTCCTTGGGGTAGGCGGAGACGTCGAGCTTGTCGGGGCCGAGGTCGTTGGCGAAGGGCTCCTTCATCGCCTTCTCCTTCTCGAGCTCGGCGGCGGATTTGGCGGCCTCGCCGGCGCGCAGGGAGGTCCCCGCGGCGGCGAACAGCGTCAGAGCGATGACGGCGATGGCGGTCTTTTTCATGGTCGATTCTCCCCTAAATATATCCTACCAGGCTTCCTGCTTCTCGGCGATGGAGAAGAGGAAGTCGAGCAGGTGCTCGAGCTCCTCCCCCTTGATCTTCTCTCCCCACTTGGGCATGTAGAGAGGCGGCACCGGGCCGTGCTCGTTGAACTTGGCGACGGCGGAGGCCGGCACGCCCTTCTGGATCTTCTCGCGCAGCTCGTCGCGCGAATAGCCGCCGATGACCTTGACGAGCGTGGGCTCGACGCCCTCCTCCATCTTGGTCTGCTCGTTGGCCTTCGCGTTGAAGTTGCGCCGTCCCTGCTTGCCGCCCTCGCCGTGGCAGCCGGCGCAGCCGTACTTCTGGAACACGTGCTCGCCGTGCTTGACGCCGCTGGCGAACTTGGGCTCCGGCTCCGGGGCGGCGTAGACGAAGTAGTTCGAGGGGACCTTGTTGTCGGTCTGGCCCATCAGGTACGTGGTGATGTCGGCGGCGTCCTCTTTCGAGAGCTCCTTGTAGAAGGGCGGCATGCCCGACGGGGGCACCGGCTCGCACTTCTGGCCGGGCGCGCACTGGTGGCCTTCCGGGTCGCCGGGGACCAAGGTCAGCGTGTCCTTGGTGAAGTGCAGCTCGATCCAGTTCTTGATGCTCCGCTTGTGGTGCGGCAGGGCGGAGACGCCGTGGGCGTCGGGCGGCCCGTCGCCGGTGTGGGACCAGTCGATGCGGGAGGTCGGCTTGTCGGCGATGTCGCCTAGGTCCACCGAGATCTCTCCGCCGACCCCGTTGAAGGAGTGGCAGCCGACGCAGCCGAGCTTCTTGACGAGCTCGCGCCCGTGCCGGGCGCGCTCGGCGCCCGCCAGCGTCATGAAGTTCGCGTGGCAGCGCACGCAGGTCGCCTGGATGTAGGGGCCGGTCAGCATCGGCTCCTCCCAGTGGGCGACCTCGCCGTGCGCGGCCTCGACGGTGGTGGCCAGGCCCTGGCCCATGTGGCAGGACGTGCAGGCGAACTTCACGAGGTTGTGCTGCTTGTGCGCGGCGACCTCGGGGGCCTTGTACGGGTGCTCCTTGTAGCCGTTGACCAGCGTCGGGTTCGTGAGCGGGTCGAAGCCCTGGTGGCAGGTGACGCAGCGGTCGTAGCGGTTCAAGGCCGGCGCCATGGCCTGCTTGATCGCGGTGCCCGAACGCTTGGCGGCCTTGAGCTGGAGCGTCAGGCTCTCCTTCTCGCCGTCGGTCTTGGCTTTGCTCAGCGCGTCCGTGACCCGTTCGATCTCGAGCCGCCGGAACCCCTTCTGGTAGGTCTTCCACTCCCGGTCGTCGTCGCGGACGACGGCCCAGGCGAACGTCGCCAGGACCAGGAAGTTGAACAGGTAGAACATCTGTCGTTTGGTCATGGCGTTCTCAGACGTTCAGGTTGAACTGCGGCAGGGTCAGCACGTATTTGATGTCGAGCCCGAGACGCAGGCCCATCTTGATGAGGACGGCCATCATCGTGAGGTTCAAGGACTGCGTGACCGAGTAGCGCGTGAAGTCGAGCTCCTTGAGGTGCTTTTGAGGATAGAGGAACCCGAACACGAAGGTCATCCAGCCCAGGATGCCCACCACGACGATGCGCCAGGCCTCGATGCCGCCATAGAGCTTCATCGCGGCCGCCAGGACCAGGAAAAAGACCCCATAGCCCCAGTTGGCCTTCTTCCAGTCGATGTCGCCGCTGAAGACCTTCGGCAGGGCCATGCCCAGCACGCCGTAGCCGCCCAAGGAGAGCAGCCCGGCCCAGACCGGGAACGACCAGGTGGCGCCCGGCGGCGGCTTGTGCACCAGCCAGTTCTCCCACGGCCAGTACCAGAAGTAGTTCGGGCCGCGGCAGTAGACGCCGATGAAGATGAGGATGAACCACATGGCGATGCCGAACATGAAGATGGCGTTCGCGAACGGGCGCTCCTTCCAGGTGTAATAGCCGACGCCCTTGGGGTTGGTGTCCAAGTACGGGATGGCGCACAGGCCCTTGATGATGAGGCCCGGCAGCAGCACGCCGGCGATCCACGGGTCGAAGTAGACCAAGAGCTCCTGCAGGCCCAGGAAGTACCAGGGCGCCTTCGAGGGGTTGGGCGTGACGTTGGGGTTCGCGAGCTCTTCCAGCGGCGCGTCGAAGGCGACGCTGACGAAGAAGAAGAACGCGATGCAGGCCGCGGCCATGAGGTACTCGCGGACCACCAGGTGCGGCCAGACGTCGAGCTTGTCCTCGTTGGGGTCGCGCGGGGCGGCCGAGAACGAGTCCTTGCGCACGCGCCAGAAGTGCAGCATGATGAGCGCCCCGGTGACGAGCGGCACCAGCACGCAGTGCATCACGTAGAAGCGCAGCAGCGTGTTCGCCCCGACCGTGGTGCCGCCCAGCAGGACGAACCGGACGTCGTTCGAGATGGTCATCCCCAAGAGGTTGGCGAACGGGCCTTCGTTGCCCAACAGCGGCGTCGCGCCGGCCATGTTCGTGCCGACGGTGACGGCCCAGATGGCGAGCTGGTCCCAGGGCAGCAGGTAGCCGGTGAAGGAGAGGAACAGCGTCAGGGTCAGGAGGATGACGCCCACGCCCCAGTTGAACTCGCGCGGCTTCTTGTAAGAGCCGGTCAAGAACACGCGGATCATGTGCAGGATGACGATGGTGACCATCCCGTGGGCGGCCCAGCGGTGGCAGTTGCGCAGGAAGATGCCGAAGGACACCGCGAACTCGAGGTCCTTCATGTCCTGGTAGGCCAGCTCGACGGTGGGCCGGTAGTAGAACATCAGCAGGACGCCGGTGACGGTGAGGATCAGGTACAGCAGGAAGCTGAGTCCCCCCAGGCCCCAGGTGAACGTGATCTCGAGGGCGCGGGGCCGGACCTTCGTCGGGTGCAGGTGCAGCCAGAGGTTGTCGACGATGTGGCGCGCGCGGTGGCGGGCGGTGTCCTGCCAGGGCCAGTTGCGGAACATCGACTTCCACAGCTGGTTGTTGGTCGCCTCCTTCATGAGGTCGTCCACCGTCGGCAGGGTCGGCTTCGCGGCGGCGGCGGGAGCCGGCGCGGGGTTGGGGCTGGCGGGAGCGGGGGCGTTGTTGTCGGCCATGGTCTCTTTAGACGGCTGCGAAGTAGGGCGCCTTGTCGCGGGCGCCGGAGCGGTTCTCGAGGACCGCCTTGTCGATCACCAGGTCGCCGGAGCCGGCGACTTCCACCTTGCACCGCCACAGCGGCTTCGGCGCCGGGCCGGCGATGACGTCGCCGTCCGGGTTGAAGTTGGAGCCGTGGCAGGGGCACTTGAAGCGGGTCTGGTCCAAGAACCAGTTGGGCGTGCAGCCCAGGTGCGTGCAGCGGGCCCAGAGCGCGTAGATGCCCTTGTCGTTGCGGACGACCCAGACGCGCTGCTTCTTGAACCACAGCACCGACACCCCGAGCGGGAAGTCCTTGGCCGGCCCCGCGTTGAACTTCTGGG
>SCTT01000088.1 GCA_004322435.1 bacterium | reverse complement strand
GCCACGGCCTACGACCGCCTGCTGCGCGCCATCGAGTCCTCCACCGGCAAGCGCTTCGCCGAGGCCGAGCGCCAGAAGATGACGCACGGCGCCGACGAGATCGACCTGGTCAACTCCGGCCTCGAGGACACGATGATGGGCGCCTACCAGCAGATCCGCGAGATCAAGATGCGCGACCCGCGCATCAAGGACCTGCGCACCGCCGCCTTCGTCAGCGCCATCCAGAAGGTCGCGACCACCTACCTGGAGCTCGGCGTCTTCCCGTGAGCGTGCGCGGCATGAAGGCCGTCATCCTGGCCGGCGGCCTGGGCACGCGCATCTCGGAGGAGACCGGGACGCGCCCCAAGCCCATGGTGGAAATCGGGGGCAAACCGATCCTCTGGCATATCCTCAAGATCTACTCGGCGCACGGCATCCGCGACTTCGTCGTCTGCCTGGGCTACAAGGGCTACGTCATCAAGGAGTACTTCGCCAACTACTTCCTGCACACCTCGGACGTCACCTTCGACATGGCGCGCAACAAGATGACGGTCCACCACCGCACCGCCGAGCCCTGGAAGGTGACCTTGGTGGACACCGGCGCCGACACGATGACCGGCGGCCGCCTGAAACGCGTGAGGCCCTACCTGGACCGCGGGCCGTTCTGCATGACCTACGGCGACGGCGTGGCCGACGTGGACGTGAAGGCGCTGGTCTCCGCCCACCGCAAGGCCAAGGCCTGGGCGACGCTGACCGCCGTCCGCTCCCCCTCCCGCTTCGGGACGCTCGAGCTCAAAGGCCCTCGAGTGGCCGACTTCCGAGAGAAGTCCGCCGACGACGGGGCCTGGATCAACGGCGGCTTCTTCGTCGTGGAGCCCAAGGCGCTGGACTTGGTCGAGGGCGACGCGACCCGGTGGGAGGCCGAGCCCTCCTCGGAGCTGGCGCGCCTGGGCCGCCTGGCGGCCTACCGCCACACCGGCTTCTGGTGCGCGATGGACACCCTGCGCGACAAGACCTCGCTCGAAGCCCTGTGGGCGTCGGGCAAGGCGCCGTGGAAAGTCTGGTGAGCGCTCCCTTCGCCCGCGCCTACGAGGGCCGCCGCGTCCTCGTCACCGGGCACACGGGCTTCAAGGGCTCGTGGCTCTCCTTCTGGCTCAAGGAGCTCGGCGCCGAGGTCTGGGGGCTCGCCCTGCCCCCCGAGGACTCCCCGAACATCTACGGGCTGCTGGGCCTCGACGCGCTGGTCCATTCGCGCCTCGGCGACATCCGGGACGCCGCCGCCGTCGACGCCGCCTTCGCGGCCGCCCGCCCCGAGGCCGTCTTCCACCTCGCCGCCCAGCCTCTGGTGCTGCGCTCCTACCAGGCCCCGGTCGACACCTTCGCCGTGAACGTCGTCGGCACCGCCCAGGTCCTCGAGAGCGCCCGCCACGAGGGCTCGGCCAAGGCCCTGGTCGTGGTCAGCACCGACAAGGTCTACGAGGACCCCGAGGCCCGGCGCCCCCGCGCGGAGACGGACGCCCTCGGCGGCCACGACCCCTACAGCGCCAGCAAGGCCGGCACCGAGATCGTCGCCGCGTCCTACCGCCGCTCGTTCTCTTTGCCGCTGGCCTCGGCCCGCGCGGGCAACGTCGTGGGCGGCGGGGACTGGGCCGCCGACCGCCTCATCCCGGACTGCGCCCGCGCCTTCGCGGCCGGCCGCAAGGCGCCGGTGCGCAACCCCGCCTCGGTGCGCCCCTGGCAGCACGTCCTCGAACCCCTCTCCGGCTACCTGACGCTCGGCGCGCGCCTGTTGGACGGCGACGCCTCGGCGGCGGAGGCGTGGAACTTCGGCCCCGCCGAGGACGGCGTCACCGTGGCCGACGTCGCCGGCTACGCCGCCGCGGCCTGGGGCGCGGAGGCCGCCTGGCACGCCGAGCCCGCCGACAACCCGCACGAGGCCGCCGCGCTGCGGCTGGACTCGACCAAGGCGCGCACGCGCCTGGGCTGGTCCCCCGTCTGGGACGCGCGCCGCGCGGTGACCGCCGCGATGGAATGGTACAAGGCCGCCGCCGAGCCCGGCTTCGACGCCCGCGGGCTGACCCGGGCCCAGATCCAGGCCTTCACGTCCGCCGTTCCGGCGGGCCGCCCGTGAGCCTCAAGCCCGCTCCTGACCCCGAACGCCGCGCCGCCGCCCTCGAGGCCGCGCGCGCCTACGCCCGCGAGCGCTTCGCGCCGAAGCCGTTCGTCCCCGGCGAGACCCACATCCCCGCCTCCGGGAAGTGGTTCGACGAGGACGAGGTCGCGGCGCTCGTCGACGCGAGCCTCGACTTCTGGCTCACCGCCGGCCGCTACGCCGACGCCTTCGAGGAGTCATTGGCGCAGCGCCTGGGCGCCCGATTCGCCTTCTTCGTGAACTCGGGCTCCTCGGCGAACCTGCTGGCGCTCTCGGCGCTGACGGCCCCCGAACTCGGAGAGCGGGCCTTGAAGCCCGGCGACGAGGTCGTGGTCACCGCCGCCTCCTTCCCCACCACGGTCAACCCCGTCGTCCAGAACGGCATGACCCCGGTGCTGGTGGACGTCGAGATCCCCACCTATAACGCCACTGCCGCCATGGTGGCCGAAGCCCTCTCGCCCAAGACCAAGGCCGTGATGCTGGCCCACACCTTGGGCAACCCCTTCGAAGCCGCGAAGCTCGCCGCGCTGTGCGCCGAGAAGGGCCTGTGGCTCATCGAGGACTGCTGCGACGCGCTCGGCGCGACGCACGCCGGCAAGCCCGTCTCCTCCTTCGGGGACGTCGGGACTTTCTCCTTCTTCCCCGCCCACCACATCACCACCGGCGAGGGCGGCGCGGTCGTCACCTCCAAGGGGGCCCTCAAGCGCCCGCTCGAGTCCTTCCGCGACTGGGGCCGCGACTGCTGGTGCCCGACGGGCAAGGACAACACCTGCGGCAAGCGCTTCGGCTGGACCCTGGGCGAGCTGCCGCCCGGCTACGACCACAAGTACACCTACTCGAACCTGGGCTACAACCTCAAGGCCACCGACATGCAGGCCGCCGTGGGCACCGTCCAGCTCGGCCGCCTCGAGGGCTTCGTCGCGGCGCGCCGGCGGAACTTCGAAGCGCTCTTCGCCGGGCTCAAGAAGCACGAGGAGTTCCTGATCCTGCCGAAGGCCACCGCGGGCTCCGAGCCGTCGTGGTTCGGCTTCCCCCTGACCGTCCGCGAGACCGCGCCCTTTCCGCGCGAGCGCCTGACCGCCTTCCTCGAGGAGGCCAAGGTCGCGACGCGCCTGCTGTTCGCCGGGAACATCGCCCGCCAGCCGTACTTCAAGCACGTGGCGCACCGGAAGGTCGGGGACCTCGCGCGCGCCGACCAGGTGATGCGCGCCACCTTCTGGGTGGGAGTGCACCCGTCCATCGACGCGGAACGCGTCGCCTACATGCTCGCGACCTTCGACAGGTTCTTCAAGGCCCTGTGAGGGACCCATGAAAGCCTCCGACTGGGTCGCCGACTTCGTCGCCGCGCAGGGGACCTCGCACGTCTTCGAGGTCGTCGGCGGCATGATCACGCACCTGGTGGACTCCTTCGCCAAGCGCGGCGCCCCGAAGCTCGTCAGCGTGCGCCACGAGCAGGGCGGCTCCTTCGCCGCCGACGCCTGGGGCCGGGTCTCCGGCACCCCCGGCGTCGCGATGGCCACGAGCGGCCCCGGCGCGGTCAACCTGCTCACAGGCGTCGGCTCCTGCCACTTCGACTCCTCCCCGGCCGTCTTCATCACCGGCCAGGTCAACAGGCACGAGCAGAAGGGCTCCCGCGGCGTGCGCCAGCTGGGCTTCCAGGAGACCGACGTCGTCGCGATGGCGGGCCCGGTCACGAAAGCCGCCCTGCGCGTGACGAAGCCCGAAGAAATCGCCCCTGTCTTCGAGCTGGCCTTCCGGACCGCCCTCTCCGGGCGCCCCGGCCCCGTCCTCGTGGACCTCCCGATGGACCTCCAGCGCGTGGACGTGGCGGCGCCCGTCCGGCGCGTCGCCCCCGAGGCTCCCGCCCGCCCTCCCTCCGGAGCCGTCGCCGAGGCCCTGGCGGTCCTCTCCCGCGCCGAACGCCCGCTCCTCCTCGTCGGCGGCGGCCTGCGCGCCTCCCGCGCGCGCGCCGCGTTCCGGGCCTTCGCCGACGCCCTGGGGATCCCCGTCATCCATTCCCTGATGGCCGTCGACGCCCTGCCCTACGGCCACGCCCTGCGCGCGGGGTTCGTGGGCAGCTACGGCAACCGCTGGACGAACCTCGCCGTCGGCCGCGCCGACGCGCTCCTGGTCCTCGGCAGCCGCCTCGACATCCGCCAGACCGGGGCGGACGTCAAGGCCTGGAAGGAAGGCCGGACCGTCGTCCACGTCGACAGCGACTCAAGCGAGATGAACAACCGGGTCGCAGGCTGCACGGCCGTCCTCTCGGACCTGGCCGCCTTCCTCTCGGAGGCCGCGCCCGAGGCCGCCAAGTCCCGGCGCGACCGCTCGGCCTGGCTTTCGGAGATCGACGCGCTGCGCGCCAAGTGGCCCGAGGACGCCGAGCTCGCGGGGCTCAAGGGCGTCAACCCGAACTTGTTCCTGCAGGAGCTCTCGCTCGCCTCCCGAGCGGCCGCCGGCTGGTGCGTGGACGTCGGACAGCACCAGATGTGGGCCGCCCAGTCGGCCCGCCTGGCCGCCGGCCAGGAGTTCCACACCTCGGGCGGCATGGGCGCGATGGGCTTCGCCCTTCCCGCCGCCGTCGGCTCCTGCTTCGCCTCGGGCGGCAAGCCCTGGGTGATGGTGGCCGGCGACGGGGGCTTTCAGCTCAACATCCAGGAGCTCCAGACCGTCGCCCACCACGGGCTCCCCGTCAAAATGGTGGTCTTAAACAACGGCTGCCACGGCATGGTGCGCCAGTTCCAGGAGAGCTACTTCGACGCGCGCTACGCCTCCACCGTCGAGGGCTACTCCGCGCCGGACTTCACCGCCGTCGCGCGCGCCTACCGCATCGAGTCGGCCCGGGTGAAGGCGCCCACCGACGTCGCGCGCGGCCTGGCCGCGCTCTGGCAGGACCCGAAGGCCCCGTTCCTGCTCGAGGTCGAGGTCCCGCTCACCGCAAACGCCTACCCCAAGATCGCCTTCGGGCGCCCGATGACCGAGATGGAGCCGCACGCCAAGCCCATCGAGATGGAAGGGACGTGACGGACCGGCGGGCGGCCCTCCTGTTGGCCGCCGCCGTCCTCCTCGCGGCGGCCTTCTCCTTCTCGGGCCTGGGCTTCTACAACGACGACTACGCCCTGCTCTCGGCCCTGGCCCGGGGGTCCTTCACCCAAGAATTCGCCGGGCTCTTCTACACGCGCCCGCTCGACGTCCCGTTCTTCGGGGGACTCTTCGCCGCCTTCGGGACGACGCCGTGGCCCTACCACCTCCTCTCGCGCCTTCTGGACCTGGCCGCGGCTTGGGCTTTCCATCGTTGGCTCCGGGAGGAGGGCGCCGACGGGCCCACCGCGCTGCTGGCCGCCCTTTTCTTCGCCCTTTACCCCAACCACGACGCCGCGCGCTGCTGGCCCTCGGGGCTGGTCGCGCAGGGCGGCTTGGCGGCGACCTTGGGCGCTCTGCTCTTGTTCCGGACCCACCGCGCCCTCGGCGCCCTCGCCTTCCTCGGGGCGATGCTGTTTTATGAAGCGCCCTCCTTTCTCGTCGCGGCCGTGCCGCTGGCGGCATGGCTCCGCGAGCGGGACCTCAAGAAGGCCCTGCTTCCGGCGTGGCCGTTGGCCGCCGCCTTCGCCGTCGGTGCGTTCTGGCAGAGGGTGCTCGTGCCGCTGACCCTGGCCGCGGAGCGGCACCCGGTCTCGCTCTCGCCCAGCCACGCCCTCAAGGTGCTGGGAGCGGGCTTCGAGCTCACCTTCGCCAACCGCCTGGCGCATGGGCTGGCGCGGGGGGCGCAGGCGGCCACCGGGAGCTTCTCCGGGGCCGAGTGGGCGCTGTTCGCGTTGGCCGGCGCCGCCCTGGCCTTCTGGGCCGCGCGGCTCGCGCTGGAAGCGGAGGCCGGACCGCCCCTCCTGCCTTTGGCCTTCGCGCTCTTCATCCTCGGCTATGTCCCGTATTTCTTCGACGCGTCCTACATGCCGACCGCGTTCTCGGCCAACAACCGCCTGAACCTGACCGGCGCCTTGGGCGGGTCGCTGTTCTTCGCCTGGGCGTGCGCTCGGTGGCGCCGCGGCGGGCCCGTGCTGGCCGGCGCGCTCGCCGGGCTGTTCCTCTTGGAGAACTGGGCCTCGAACGGGCAGTACGCGGCGGCGTACGGCAGGCAGCAGGAGATCCTCGCCGCCGCGGTCCCGCTCATCCCCCCGGACGCGAAGACGCTGCTCCTCTACGGCTTCGAGGAACGGGTCGGGTCCGCCGTGGTCTTCGAGTCCACCTACGACTTCGACGGGGCGCTCTCTTTGCGGGGCGCGCGCGTGAGCGCGCGGGTCGGGCAGGGGCGCATGCGCTACGACGAAGACGCGCCCAGGCTCGTCTGGTACGGGGAGGCCCCGTTGAGCTACTCGGGCCTCTACGCGTACGACCACGCGGCGCGGAAGATGACGGCGCTGCCCGGCCCGGCCGCGGCGCGGGAGTTTCTGGCGAAGCGTTAGCGCCCGGCGCGGGCGATGTACGCCGCGTGGACGTCCGGGTGCAGGAAGAAGAAGTTCGTCTCCGTCGTCGCGTCGTCCATCTTCGCGAAAGGCTCGAGCCCCGAGTCGAAGCACCGGTAGCCCAGCCCGGCGAAGAGCGCGATGATGTCGTTGGGGTGATACCCGAACCCCGCCGCCCATTTCCGGAGCATCTCGGTCATGACGACGGGCTTCGCCCGCCGGAGCGTCTCGACGCCGCCCCTGAAGGCCAAGAGCTCCCCCCCTTCGACGTCGCACTTGACGAAGCCGGGGTCGCCGAATTCCCGGGCGGCGGCGTCGAGGGTCTTGAGGACCCCCGGCACCTCGCGAGCCGGGCCGTTGCCCAGGTCCGCCGCCGACGCGTTGGCCGAGCCCTGGTCGGAGATGCGGAAGGTCACCGTGCCGGCCTTCTCGGAGAGGCCCCACGGATGGGCGCGCACGCCGACGGCGCCGTTCATCGTCAGATGCTTCTCGAGCAGGGCGAACGTGGAGGGGACGGGCTCGAAGGCGTGGACGCGGGCCGACTTGACCCGCCGCGCGGCCGAGAGGGCGAAGGCCCCGACGTTGGCGCCGACGTCGAAGAGGCGCACGCCCTCGGGCATCAGCGAGAAGGCCCTCTCCCAGAGCGCCTTCTCGTACTCGCCGAAGTTGAGCATCTCGGCCTGGGCGAGGCGGGCGTCGCCCGGCACGAGGAGCAGGCGCAGGCCGAGCTCGCGCGTGACGACGACCACCCCGTCCTGGGTCACCTCGAGGCGCTCCACCTGGGAGCCCTTGAGGAGCTCGGCGTAGTCGTAGAGGGCCCCATGGGCCGCGGTCATCGCCTTGATGTATTCGGGCTTCGTCAGCCGGCCGGCGCGGAACGCCTCGCGGAGCTCGAGCACGCTCATAGGTAGCTCTCCACCGTGCGCCGGAAGCCCTCTTCCGGCCCCACGCTCGGCGACCAGCCCAGCGCCTTGAGCTTGGAGACGTCCGACGAGTAGCGGCGCACCGGGCTCGGGACGTAGCCGGCCGGCGGCTTGCCGCCGACGACCGCCGGGCAGCGGTCGGGGAAGAGGCGGACCATCAGCTCGGCGAGCTCGCGCACGCTCAGCTCGGCTTCGTCGTTGGCGAGGTCGTAGGCCTGGCCGGGCTCGCCCTTCTCGAGGAGGGTGAGCAGCGCCCGGACGGCGTCGCTCAAGTAGCAGAAAGGCCGGCGGTCGAGGCCGTCGCTCTGGAGCGAGATGGGGCGCTTGGCCACGGCGTCGGCGACGAAGTCGGCGAACACGCGGCCGTCGGCCAGGTCCATCCCCGGGCCGTAGGTGTGGAACAGCCGCGCCACCACGGCCGGCACGCCGCGCTGGCGGTGGTAGGCCCCGCAGAGCGTCTCGCCCATGCGCTTGCCCTCCGCGTAGCAGGCGCGGGGGCTCAAGGGGTCGGCCGTCTGGTAGACCTCGCAGGAGGAGAGGTAGAGGAGCTTGCGGACCTTCGCCTTCTCGGCGAGCTCCAGGAGGTTCCGCGTCCCCCAGACGTTGGCGGACAGCGCCCCCAGCGGGTCGCCGACGTAGACCTTCGGCGTCGCCGGGCTGGCGGCGTGGACGACGTAGTCGAGCGGGCCTTCGAACTTCAAGGGCTCGGCGACGTCGCCCTGGAGGAAGCGCAGGTTCTTGCCCCCGGGGAGGCGCGCCGCGGCCTTCTTGGCGTCGCGGCCCACGGCCACGACCGACGCCCCCGCGCCGAGGAGGCCATCCACCACGCCGCGCCCGATGAAGCCGTAGGCGCCGGTGACGAGGACCGTCGCGCCGGACAGGCTCACGGCAGATTGACGCGGTCTTGGATGTGGCCGCGCGGCATGCGCAAGGACTGCACGTAGATCTTGCGGATGTACTCGCCGATGATGCCGATGGCCAGGAGTTGGGCGCCGGCGAAGAAGGTGACCAAGGTGGCGAGCATCGTGATGCCGCGCGGGGCGACGCCCGGCAGGAGGAACTTGCTGGCCGCCAGGCCCGCGGTCAGCAGGAAGCCCAGGACGGCCAAGAGCAGGCCGGAGACCACGACCATCCGGATGGGGACGACCGTCGTCGAGAGGAGCCCGTTGAGCGCGTACGAAACGAGCCCCAGGAAGGTCATGCTCGAGCGCCCGCCGGCCCGCGCCGCCCGCTCGTAGGGGACCGCCTTCTGGGGAAAGCCCACGTGGGCGACCGTTCCCCGCAGATAGAGGTCGTCTTCGCCGTACTGGAGCACGGCGTCCAAGGCGCGCCGCGACGTGAGGCGGAACTCGCCCGCGTCGCGCGGCACCTCGACCTCGGCCATGCCGGCGACGACCTTGTAGTAGAGCCGCCGCAGCGCGCTGCCGAGCGCCCCTTCCTCGCGGCCCTTGATGCGCCCGTAGACCACGTCGAAGCCCTCGCGCCAGCCCCTGAGGAAGTCCCCGATGAGCTCCGGCGGGTCCTGGAGGTCGGCCTGGATGAGGACGACGGCGTCGCCCTTCGCCTGCGAGAGGCCCAAGATGATGGCGCGGTTGGCGCCGATGTTCCGCGAGAAGCGGAGGGCGCGGACCTGAGGATGTTCGGCGCCCAGCGCCTTCAGGACCTCCCAGGTCCCGTCCTCGGAGAGGTTGTCCGTATAGATGTGCTCGAAATCGTAGTCGCCCGCGAAGGGCGCGAGCGCCGCGCGCACCCGCCGGAACTGCTCGCGGATGTTGTCGGCCTCGTTGTAGCAGGGCGTGACGACGGAGACCAGCGGGCGGCGGCTCATCACGGCCATCGTACCAATCTACGGGTTCAGAGGCACGAGCGACTGCGACCGGAGGTCCAGGACGCGCACATGGGCATAGGGGAGGAGCCGCTCGCTGATGGCCACGCCCGCGGGCAGGAACCGGACGCCCGGGCGCAGCGAGTCGGCCTCCCGGGACGCGTCGCCGGTCCAGACCCGCACCGCTCCGGTCGCGTCCCACGAGGCCAGGAAGAGGGGCGCGCGGCGTCCGACCATGAGCGTCGGCTGGTTGAAGAGCAGGACGGCGTCGGCGGGCCATGCGCTCAATCGCGCCTGGACGATGCGGCGGGCGGCTTCGGAGTAGCCGGCGGCTTCGGCCCAGTACCCGGCGAAGCCCACGTGGGCCGCCAGGAAGAACCCCGCCAAGGTCGCCCCCAGCGCCTCCCAGCGGCGGCGGTGCGCCCCGGAGAGCGCGACGGACGCGGCCGCCAAGGCCAACCCGAAGGCCGGCACGTAGTTGATGCGGTTCATATGGGAGAACGGCGTCGGCCGGTAGTCCGAGACCATGATGGGGAGATATCCCAGCACCCAGAGCGCGGCCCCGAACGAGGCGAGTCGGCGGACCGCCCCCGGTTCGGCCCCGGGCCCGCGGTCCGCAGCGCGGAGGGCCGCCCAAGGGAGCGCCAAGGCCGCGACGGCGGCGAACGGCGCGGACCGCAGGGCCGCCGCCACGGCGCCGGCGGCCGACGCGAACAGGCGCCACCCGAAGCAGGATTCCAGAGCGCGAAACGAGACCCAGAGGGCGTTCGTCACGGTCAGGATGAGCGGCTTGTTGAAGACCACCCCGAACACCCGGGGGACCACGACGAACTTATAGACGGCGAACAGCGCGACGACCCCGGCGGCCGTCGCCAGCCCCTGGACGGAGCGCCGGCGGCGTTCGCCCTCCGCCGCGAAAGGGAGCAGCGCCCAGGCCGCGGCCTGGAAGAAGCTCTGGTCGTAGAAGGCCAAGGAAGCCAGCAGACAGACGCCGGCGGCCCTCAGGCGCCAGCGCCGCCCGTCCTTGACCCACTCGATGTGGTGGACGCTCGCCCAGACGAAAAACGCGAACGAGAAGGGGACGATGGCGGCCATCGGCCAGAACATCGCGCCCTCTTTGTTCGGATAGGCCAACGCGAGGACGGCCCCCACGAGCGCGACTCCCTCGGACGCCCCGTAGAGGACCAGGAGCCGGCGCGCCCCCAGCGCGACGAACAGGCACGCCGTGAGGGCGGCCGCCTGCCAGCCCAGGGGCTCGGTCCCAAACAACGAGAAGAGCCCGGCCAGCGCCGGGGCGTCCAAGGGGCGCAGCAGCAGTACTTGGCTGTCGGCCAACAGCCCTCCCAGCCTCCCGGAGAAGTCCGGCGCGGAAAAGCGCAGGACCGACAGGAACCACCAGTCGTCGTGGTAGAAGCCGAGCCGGAAGAGCCGGGGCCCTCCGTAGGCCAGGAACGCCGCCAGAGCCAGGGCGGCCGCGGGAGCGAGCCCCCGGAGCCGCTTCACAGGAGGACGTCCGTCGTGAGGAAGCGCGACGTGCGGCCGTGCAGGACGTCCTGCACGAGGGCGACGTCCGCCGGGGCCTGCTTGGCGGCGACCACGGCCCGGATGGAGAAGCAGCGCAGGGCGTCCGTCACCGACAGCGTGCCCTCGGCCGAGTCTTTGCGCCCGCCGAACGGGAAGGTGTCCGGCCCGCGGCGGCACTGGGTGTTGAGGTTGACCCGGCAGACCAGGTTCGCGAGCGCGTCGATGAGCGGCCCCGCGGCGGCGGCGTCGCGCGTGAAGAGGCTCGCCTGCTGGCCGACGCAGCCCTCGTCGAGCCAGTCGAGGGCCTCGGCGGGGTCGTCGAAGGGGGCCACGGCGACGACGGGGCCGAACTGCTCCTCGGTCCACAGGCGCATCCCCTTCTTGACCGGATAGACGACCGCCGGCGAGAAGTAGGTGCGGTCCGTCTCGCCGGCGCGCGCGCCGTAGACCTTCGCCCCCTGCGCCTTGGCGTCTTCGAGGTACGCCGTCATCTTGTCGACGGCCCCCGTCTCGGGCAGGGGCGTCAGGGTCACGCCGTCCTCGTAGGGCATCCCGGCCTTGAGCTTCCCCATCCCGGCGGCGAGCGCGTCGAC
>SCTT01000087.1 GCA_004322435.1 bacterium | reverse complement strand
GGCCTGATGTTCGCCGCGGTGGCCCTGGGCGCCTTCGCGGCCCACGGCCTTAAGGCGCGCCTAGAGCCGGACCTGCTCGCCGTCTTCGAGACCGGCGTGCGCTACCAGGCCTACCACGCGCTCGCGCTCTTCGCCGCGGCCTGGGCCGGACGGGAGTGGCCGGCCTCGCGCCTCCCCGCCTACGCCGCCGTCTGCTTTCTGGCCGGCATCGTCCTCTTCTCCGGCAGCCTCTACCTCTTGAGCCTCACCGGCCTGCGCAAGCTCGGCATGGTCACCCCGTTCGGCGGTCTGTTCTTCCTCGCCGGCTGGGCGCTCCTCGCCGCCGCGCCGGCCAGGAGCTGACATGAGCCACCCGCAACCCGCCCCGACCCCCGCCGGCCCCGCCGAGCGGGCGGCCGGACGCCCCGCCGCCGAGAAGCCCGATATGTCCGAGAAGGGCGCCCCGAAGGAGGGCGTCCCGCAGAAGCTCGACGAGCGCCTGTTCGTCCAGGTCTCCGCCTTCGGCGGCGCCAAGGACGTCCCCGCCTTGGTGCGCGCGCTCCAGCACTGCGGCTTCGAATGCGCCCTCTACGCCGACTTAAACGACCCCCTGGGCGTCGCCCTCGTCACCTTCTCCAAAGACGAGTCGCACTTCATCGAGACCGTCCGCCCCTTCCTCCTCAAGGAGCCCTTCGCCTCGCTCCAGTTCAAGCCCGAGTACGCGCTGTTCGGGCGCACCTACGCTTTGGGCCACGAGCCCAACCTCGAGGACTGGCTCATCCACAAGCAGCGCCGCAACATCCTCAACCCCGGCGCCCCCTGGGCGGTCTGGTACCCGGTGCGCCGCAAGGGCGCCTTCGCCGCCCTCCCGGCCGACGAGCAGAAGACCATCCTCCGCGAGCACGGGATGATCGGCCACTCCTGGGGCGAGGCCGGCCTCGCCGCCGACGTGCGCCTGGCGTGCCACGGCCTCGACAAGGCCGACCACGACTTCGTCATCGGCCTGGTCGGCCCGCGCCTGCACCCGCTCTCGGCCTTGGTCGAGCGGATGCGCAAGACCGTGCAGACCTCGACGTGGATCGAGCACATGGGCCCGTTCTTCGTCGGCAAGGCCGTCTGGCAGAGCCCGCTGTGAACCGCACGTTCAAGCTCCGGATGTCGGAGCGCTGCTTCCGCTTCAAGCCCGACGCCCTGCCCGGCCACGCGCCCCGCCAGCCGGGCGTCTACGAGTTCGTCACCTTCGACGCGAAGATGCAGCCGGTCGTCCTCTACGTGGGCGTGGCGGCGCCCGGCGCCGGCGAGACCGTCTACGACGCTCTGGCCCAGCACATGATGGGGAACCTGCGCCCCACCACAGAAGACCTCTTCAAGGCGGCCAAGGACGTCTACTTCGACTTCGTGGCCGAGTGGGACGGAGACGCCGAAGACTTGAAGGACATCGCCGCCGCCCTCGTCGCCAAGCACAAACCGAAGCTCAACCCGTCCACGCCGCCGGCCAAGTCCGGCCGGTACGAGGCCGTGACGCTCGAAGAGGTCGGTTAGCCCCGGAGGACCCATGCCCCGCAAAGCGCACCGCAAGCCGCAGTCCGAGAAGGACCCCCGCGAGACCCTCGTCAAGGAGGCCGCCGAGCTCGGCAAGGCCTTCGAGGCCGCCGTCAACGCCGCCGTCCAGCGGCCGGAGTTCTCGGAGGGCATCGCCCAGCTCAACGTCTCGCTGCGCGGGGCCGCCGAAAAGCTCGCGGAGGCCGTCGCGGCCGCCAGCGTCAGCGAGGAAGGCGAGGCCTTGAAGAAGCAGGCCGAGAAGGTCGCCGCCGCCGGACGCACCGCCGGCCAGGCCTCGGGCGCCGCGTGGGCCAAGGGCCTCTCCGCCGGCCTGCGGACGCTCGCCGAAGAGCTCGACAAGTTCGCCGACGCCGCCGGCAAGAAGCGCAAGAAGCCCTGAAGACCGCCCTAGCCGTCCTCCTGCTCGCCGCCCCCGCGCGCGCCGGCGGCT
>SCTT01000086.1 GCA_004322435.1 bacterium | reverse complement strand
CCCGGAGGGCATCGCGTCGCGCGCGTTGACCGCGAGGTTCGTGACGATCTGCTCGAGCTGCCCCGGGTCGGCCAGCACGCGGACGGGCTCCGGGCACAGCTCCTCCTTGACCGCGATGTGCTCGCCGATGAGCCGCCGGAGCATCTTCTGCAGGTTCCTGAGCAGGGCGTTTAAGTCCAGGACCTCGGGGTTCGAGGCCTGCCGGCGGCTGAAGATGAGCAGCTGGCGGGTCAGGCCGGCCGCGCGCTCCGCGGCGGCGCGCACCTCCTCCAGGTCGGCGCGCCGCGGGTCCTCCTCGGAGAAGGAGGAGAGGAGGAACCCGCAGTTGGCCAGAATGACCATCAGGATGTTGTTGAAGTCGTGGGCGACCCCTCCGGCGAGCGTCCCCACGCTGTCGAGCTTCTGGGCGTGGAGGGCCCGCTCCTGCAGCACCCTCTTCTCGGCCTGGGCCCGCATCGCGGCCACCCCGTAGGCCAGGTCGTCGGCCAGGTCGCAGAGCAGGTGCAGCTCCTCGGAATCGAACGCGTCCTTCTCGTTCGAAAAGAGCGTCAGGGCGCCGAAGACCTCCGCTCCCTCCTTGAGGGGCAGGGCGATCGAGGACAGGTATCCGCGCTTGAGGGCCTCCCGGCGCCAGGGCTCCATCCGGGGGTCGGTCGCTATGTCGCGCGAGACGACGACGGCTCCGGTCCGGACCGCCGAACCCGTGGGCCCGCGCCCGCGCTCGTCGTCGCCCCAAGTGATCGCCGCCGTCTCCAGATACCCGCTCTCATGCCCGGCTCGGGCCGCCATCGCGACGGGTTTCCCGGCGCCCGTCCCCTTCAATCCCACCCAAGCCATGCGGTAGCCGCCCTGGGCCACCGCGGCCTCGCAGACCCGATGGAAAAGCTCTTCCTCGGACGTCGAACGCACCAGGGCCTCGTTGCACCGGCTGAGCGTCATCAACGCGCGCCGGGCGCGGCGGGCGCCTTCCTCCATGCGCCGCTTCTCGGCGATGTCGCTGACGAGGCAGACGAGCCCTTCCGGCGTTCCCTCTTTGCCGGCTACGACGGAGACCTGCACGTCGACCTCGAGGCGGCCGCCGCCGCGCCTTCGGCCTACGGCCTCGATATCCCGCGGGCCTTCTCCGGTCTCGAGGTGATTTCGGAATTGCGCCCCGAACTCCGACTGGCCTTCCGTTCCCCAGAAGGGAAACGGAGGCGCCATGCCGAGGAGCTCTTCGCGCGAATAGCCGACCAGGTCGCAGAAGGCCCGGTTGACGTGGTTGATCTTGCCCCGCGCGTCGAAGCTGACCAGCCCCGCCGTCATCGCGTCCTCGATGGTGCGGCGCAGGCTCACCTCCGCCTCCAGAGTCTCGTGGATGCGGCGGTTCTCCCGCCTCAGCTCCCGCTCTTCCAGCGCCCGGGTCACCAGCGGCGCGAGCCCGCCCAGGCGGTCCTTCAAGACCGCGGCGAACGCGCCCTGGAGCATGAAGGTCACGGCCTCCTCTTCCTCCAAGGTCCGAGTGACCAGTAAAAACGGGACGTCGAGCCCGGAGGCCTTCAGGGTCGCGAGGGCCCGCCCGCCGTCGAAGTCCGGGAGAGTGTAGTCGGCCAAGACCAGGTCGACCGCCGGGGACAACGCCCGCGCGAAGGACTCCTCCGAATCGACGCGCACGGCCTCGAAGGTCAACCCTGCCGCGCGCAGCTCCCGCAGCATCAGGGCGGCGTCCGCTTCGCTGTCCTCGAGGACCAGGATCCGCAACGGTTTAGGCATGGGGGGCGTCCTTCTCCGGTTCCCGGAAGAACCAGGCTCGTCCCAGATACCGGCCGTCGGGCGCGCGCAACGGGGCCGAATAGCGCTCGAGGACCCGGCCGTCCTTGAGGACGACGCGGTCGAGCGACTTCTCCTGCGGGTGTTCGTAGAGGTACCGGATCCTGGCCTGGAACGCCTCCGGGTCCCGGACCTGGGTCAGCGCGGCCTCGAGCATGGGGGCGTCCTTGCGTTGGGCCAGCAGCGGCGCCGGGAGGCGCCAAATCTCTCCGAAACGGCGGTTATGGCTCACGACGCCCCCGGCGGCGTCCACGACGAGGATGCCGTCGAGGGTCGCCTCATGCTCCGCTTCGAGGAGGGCGACGCGGAATTCGCACTCGGCCCGGGCCCGCTTGAGCTCGCTGACGTCGTAGAGGAGCGCCACAGCCCCTTCGGGGGCGCCGCCCGAGCCGGACAGGAGGGCGAGCTGGAGGAGGACGTCGAATCTCCGGCCGTCACGGCGCAGACCCGTCGTCTCGAGCGATGCGAGCGCCCGCCGTTCCAGCAGGGCCGACTCGAAGAGGTCGGCTTTCCCTGGCGGCCAGAACGCGAACGGCGCGGCCATCCCATGCAACTCTTCGGCGGAGTAGCCCAACATCGCGCAGGCCGCGCGGTTGGCGCGGCTGACCTTGCCGTGCTTGTCGAAGCACAGTAGGCCCGCGGACATGGACTCCTCGACGGCCTCCCGGGTGCGCGCCTCGACGAGGAGCCGCTCGTGCAGGCGCCGGTTCTCGCGGCGGAGCTGGGACTCGTGCAGAGCCCTCCGGGCCAGCGGTCCGAGCTCGCCCAGCCGGGCCTTGGTGAGCACCGCATAGGCCCCCAAGGCCATCACGGCGGCGGCCCGCTCGTCCGGGAGCCCTCCGGTGACGACAATGAGGGGTACTTCGAGGCCGCTGGCTTTGAGCCGGGTCAGCGCGCGCTCGGTGTCGAACTCGTGGAGGGAATGGTCCGCGAGGATGAGGTCCAGGCGCGGCGAGAGGGCCGCGGCGAACTCGGCCTCCGTATCGGCGCGGGTCGCCTCCGCCTTGAGTCCCGCGCGCCCGAGCTCGGCGAGGACGAGCTCGGCGTCCCGCGGGTCGTCTTCGAGGAGCAAGACCCGCAGCTTCCTATCCATCGGCTTTTCTCGGCGGCGGGGCCTGGTTGAGAAGAAGCCAATAGAGCCCCAGTTGGCGGACCGCGTCCGTGAATTTCGAGAAATCCACCGGTTTGACGACGTAGCTGTTGACGCCCAGGTGGTAGCTTTCCGCGAGGTCCGACTCCTCGCGCGAGGAGGTCAAGACGACCACCGGGACGTTCCCCAGGCGGGCGTCCCCGCGGATCCTCTTGAGCACTTCGAGGCCCCCCACCTTGGGGAGCTTGAGGTCGAGGAGGATCAGCTTCGGGAAGAAGGCCGCGCCCCCGCCGGGGGAGGCGTCTCCGAAGAGGAGCTCGAGCGCCTCCGCCCCGTCGCGCGCCACCTGGACCTCGTTGGCGACGTTGTTCTTGCGCAGGGCGCGCAAGGTCAATTCCTCGTCTTTGGGGTTGTCCTCCACGAGCAGGATGTCCACCATCTGTCCGTTCATGCGTCGCTCCCGCCGAGCGTGAAGCGGAACGTCGCCCCGCGTCCCGGCTCTCCCTCGGCCCAGACCCGGCCCCCGTGCCGCTCCACGATGCGGGCGACGATGGCCAGGCCGATGCCGGTCCCTTCGAAATCGGCGCTGCGGTGCAGGCGCTGGAACACCTTGAAGAGCTTGTCGGCATAGCGCATGTCGAAGCCCGCGCCGTTGTCCTTGACCCAGTACACGGTCTCGCCCTCCTTCGTGCTGGAGCCGACCTCCACCGCCGCCTCCGCCCGGCCGCGCGTGAATTTGAGCCCGTTCGACAGCAGGTTGGTCCAGACTTGCTTGAGGAGGGCGGAGTCGCCGTTGCAGGCGGCGAGCGGCCCTACGTCGAACTTCAGGTGACGCCGCTCGGCCTCCTTGGCCAGGGGGCCCCAGGCCCCTCGAACGACCTCCGCCATGTCGACGCGGCCCTTGAGGAGAGCCTGGCGGCTCATCCGCGAGAACGCCAGCAGGTCGTCGATGAGCATTCCCATGGTGAGGGCGCTCTCGCGCACCACGCCCAGCAGGCGCCGGCACTCTTCGTCGAGCTTCGGCGCATGGTCTTCCATGAGGATTTGAGAGAACCCGTCCACCGCGCGCAGGGGGGCCCGCAGGTCGTGGGAGACCGAGTAGGCGAAGGCCTCGAGCTCCTTGTTGGCGGCTTCAAGCTGCGCCGTGCGCAGTTTGACCCGCTCCTCCAGCTCCGCGGTGAGCTGGCGCACCTCCGCCTCCGCCCGTTTCTGGGCGGTGACGTCGCGCGCCGCCGCGAACACGCCGGCCACCTCCCCGGAGGCGCCTTTGTAGACCGCCGCGTTGTAGAGGACCGGCGTCGCTCGTCCTCCGGCGCCTAGCAGCTCGAGGGGGTAGTCGTTGACCTTCCCTTCCTCAAACACCCTCTGGTAGCCGGCCCGGGCCAGCTCCGGGCGGGTGAAATAGTCGCTGAAATCCGAGCCGACGAGCGCCGCGCGCGGGCGGCCGGTGACCGCCTCGGTGGCGGCGTTGACGTCGGTGATTTTTCCGTCGGGCCCGATGGTCACCAGCGGGTCGAGGCTGGCCTCGATGAGGCTGCGGTTGTAGTCGCTGACGGCGCGGCGCGTCTCCGCTCGGATGCGCTCGGCGTCTTCCCGGTCGACCGCCGAGCCTTTGATGTAGGCGGTGGCCACGAGGATGAAGGCGATGTTGCTCATCACGACGGAGGTCCCGAGCTCCGAGCTGAAGTGCCCGGTGCGCTCCCCCCACAGGCGCACCCAGCCCAGCCCGAGCGGCATCAGGACGGCGAAGGGCACGAGGCTTCGGAAGGCGCGTCCGCCAGGCCCCGGGCTCGCGGCGAGCGCCATCAGGCCGCGGTCGGTCCGTAATGCGATGATTCCGAGGCCGAGGACCAACAATGCGGCGGCCGTCGACTGCGAGATGGCGGTATCCCCTCCCAACGTATAGGACTCGGGGCTGCCTAGGACATAGCCGAAGACGCAAAAGAGGGCTATCGCGGCGCCGGCCCAGGCAAACGCTTCGGAAAGCCAGCTTCGAGGGGGCTTGGAGTCGAACAGCAGGAACGCCGGCCCGAACAGGCTCAAAATCCCGGCTGTGGCGGGGGCCATTCGCCCATGAGAGTGCGCGTAGCCCGGCGGCGGCGCGTCCATGATGAGGAATTCGTCGACCCCGAACTCGAAGCCAAAGGCGTATTCCAGGACCGTCAGCGCCGCCATCCCGAATGCCGCTGCCGCCAGGGCGCCGGCCAGCCTCCGGGCGCCAGGACGACGCTTGAGGGTCAAGAACACCAGGGAGGATCCATAGAGCAGCGCGCACAGGGCCGTGTTGCCTTTGACCGCGTTCCATCCGGGGACGATGCGGGTCAACGCCGGCAGGCCGGCCGCCCAGCCGGTCAGCACCACCGCGCCGAAAAGGGCGACCGCGGCTCCGAGGCAGCGCGGGACGGCGTCCAACGCGGGATTCACGCCGCCTTCGGCCTTTCGGCGGCCTTGGCGCGCGCGTGGACCTTGCGCCCCAAAAGCGCGTGGACGGGAACCACTTCCTTGACCCCCCGGAAGGACATCATCCCCATCTCCTTGAGCTCGAAGTCGGGCGCGAGGGCCAGGCTCGTCTCCGGCCCGACGAGAACCTGCCCCGCCAGCGCGACCTTCTCGAGGCGCGCGGCCAGGTTGACCGCGGCCCCGATGACGCTGTACTCGGTGCGCCCCTTGAGGCCCAGGCACCCCGTCATCACCGTCCCGGAGTTGATGCCGATGCCGACCCGCAGGCCCGGCAAGCCCTGCGCCTCGCGACGGCGGGCGAGCTCCTCCACCGTGGCCTGGACCGCGAGGGCCGCCCGCGCGCAGGCCGCCGCGTGCTCCTCGAGCGGCATCGGCGCCCCGAAGACGGCCATCGCCCCGTCTCCCAAGAGCTTGTTGAGGATGCCTCCCTCGGGATGGATGCGGTCCTGCAGGGCGCCGAAGACCTCGTTCAAGGCCTCGCTGGCGGCCTCCGGGGTCACCGAGGCCGCGAAGGTGGTGAAAGCGCGCACGTCCGCGAACATGATGGTCACGCTCCGGAGCTCGCGGCGGCGCTGGAAGTCCTCCGGGTGCGCGAGCACGAGGCGGGCGACCTCCGGCGTGGCGAACTGGCCGAAGATGGCGCGGACCTTGCTCAGGCGCGTGAGCTCCTGGTGCGCCTTGTCGAGCTCCGCGCGCAGCGCCTTCTCCCGGGCCAGCTCCGAGGAGAGCGCCCGCTTGTGCAGGCAGCGCCCGATGACGGCCAGGAGGAAATGCTCCGCGACCGGCTTTATAAGGTAGTCGTAGGCGCCCGCCTGCATGCCCTGCACCGCGGTGTCGAGCTCCGGGTAGCCCGTCATGATGACCACGTCCGCGGAGCCCTCCGCCCGGAACCGGCGGGTCACCTCGTTGCCGTTGAGGGCGCCGGGCAGGCGCAGGTCCGTCAGCACCACGTCGAAGCGCTCCCCGACGCGGGAGACGGCCTCTTCGCCCGTCGCGGCCGTCGTCACCGCGTAGCCCGCGTGCTCCAGCATGCGGGCCACCGCCTTGCGGAGCGCGGCCTCGTCCTCGACGACCAAGATCGCCGGCTTCATCCCCATCCTCCTTCCGCCGCCCCCGCTACGGAACGAACGATACTCCGCCGCGCCCGCGCAGTCGACATCGGGCGTCATCTTCGCGCCTGACCGCAGAGTGCGCCCGCCCAGGGGCCGCAGTGTTGCGTGGCATCCTGGCAAAGGGGGGTGCCATGAAGACCCACGCCAAGCCGGTCGTCCACCGCCGCACCACGCTGTTCCCGCCTCGAACCATCCTCGTGCCGCACGACTTCTCGGACTGCTCCGCCGCGGCGCTCGCGGCCGCCAAACACCTGGCGACGCGCTTCGCGAGCCGTCTCGAATTGGCGCACGTGGACGCCGGCCCGCCCCCCGCGCTGTCGCAGGGCGCGATGGACGCGTTCACCGGCCCCGCCTACGCCGCCTACCAGGCGGGCCTGCGCACGGACCTCGAGGCCGCGCGCGCGGGGTGCAAGCGGGCCGCGGCGCACATGGTCGAAGGCGCGCCGGAGCGGGTCGTGCCGCGCCTGGCCGCCGACTCGACGGCCGACCTCATCGTCATGGGGACCCACGGCCGCCGCGGCCTGCGCCGTCTGGCGCTCGGCTCGGTGGCGGAGGCCGCCGTGCATTCGTGCCGCGTGCCCGTGCTCGTCACCCGGACCGCGCCGGGCCCGCGGTGGCCGCGGCGCATCCTGGCGCCTTACCGCATGGCCCCGTACGCCGACGAAGCGCTCAAGACGGCCGCCCGCTGGGCGCGCTTTTTGGGCGCGGAGCTCGGCATCCTCAACGTCGAGGAGGACGGCGGCTGGAAGCCGACGGTCCGGGAGGACCTCCGCTGCCACGCGGAGAGCGTGCTCGAGGACTCCGACCCGACTCCCGACTGGCATTGGCGGGGCGGGCGTCCGTTCGAGCAGATCGTCGCGGTCGCCGAGGAGAAGGCGTACGACCTCGTCGTCATCGCCGCGCATGCCCGGGGGCGGCTGCGGGACGCGCTGATCGGCACCACGGCCGAACGCGTCATCCGCTGCTCGCCGGTCCCGGTGCTCGCCGTGCCGTCGCAGTCCGCGCGTTAGCGCGGGAGGAGCTTATGTCCCATCGAACCGTGAAGGATCCGGCGGCGCGGCCGTCCGCCGCGCGGCGCACCGTGATGCGCGCCTTGGTGTATAAGGGACGCCACCGCATGGCGTGGGAGGAGGTGCCGCGGCCGGCCTTGGCGGCCCCGACGGACGCCGTCGTCCGCATCGTCAAGACGACGATCTGCGGCACGGACCTCCACATCCTCGGCGGCGACGTACCGACCGTGATGCCCGGCCGCGTGCTCGGGCACGAGGGGGTCGGCGTCGTCGAGGAGGCGGGGACGGCGGTCCGCCTCTTCAAGCCCGGCGACGTGGTGGTGGTCTCCTGCATCACCTCCTGCGGCGTCTGCGCGCGCTGCAAGCGCGGGATGCCGTCGCACTGCGAGTCGGGCGGCTGGGCGCTGGGCCACACCATCGACGGCACCCAGGCCGAGTTCGTGCGGGTGCCCTTCGCGGACGGGAGCCTCCACAGGCTTCCCCAGGGCGTGGGCGAGCAGGAGGGGGTGCTCTTCAGCGACGTGATGCCGACCGCCTACGAGTGCGGGGTCCTGCGCCCGGCGGTCAAGGTCGCCGAGCGCGTCGTGGTCGTGGGCGCCGGGCCCATCGGGCTGGGGGTCGTGATGACCTCGCGGCTGCACGGGCCCTCCGAGGTCATCGCCGTCGACAAAGACGAACATCGCCTCGAGGCGGCGCGGGCGCTGGGCGCCACCAAGTGCGTGGAGAACGCGGGCGGCGCGCGGGTCGTCGAGACCATCCGGGCCCTGGAAGGGGGCGAGGGCGCCGACGTGGCCGTCGAGGCCGTCGGGCGGCCGGAGTCCTTCGAGCTCTGTGCGGAGCTCCTGGCGCCCGGCGGACGCCTCGCCAACGTCGGCGTGCACGGCGCGCCGGCGTCGCTGGCCCTCGAGCGCCTGTGGCCGATGAACGTGACCGTGACGACCCAGCTGGTGGACGCGGTGACGACGCCGCGCCTGCTGCGCATGGCGTCGGCGGGGCTACTCGACGTCGGCCCGCTCGTGACCCACCGGTTCTCCTTGGGGGAGGTGGAGAAGGCCTACGAGGTCTTCTCGCACGCCGCCGAGGAGCGGGCGCTCAAGGTCGTGCTCAGCGCCTGAGCCGCTCTCCCTCGTGGAGCGGGCTATTTACGCGCCTCGGGCGCGTGGGTTCGAGAATCGCAAACGGCGCGATTCTCGAACCTCCCCTGCATCAACGGCGAAGTTTCATAGTTCGGAATTTTCCCGTCCGAATCCGAGGACGTTGAGCGCCGTCGATGGAAGAATGACCGGAACTTAGCTTAGGCTAAGTTTTTACGATTAAGAATAAAGCGCTTTTTGGACCGAAGTTGCGCGCTCCAAGGCGAAGCGAGAGCCCGACCCCGCCTCGCAGAGGCGACCCGCTTCGAGGATTCCCGTATGAGGAATCCTCGAAGCCACGCGCCCGCGGCGCGTAAATTCCGCCGTATCGCAAGCGGAGGGTTCGGCTCAGGCCGTGGTGTAAGCCTTTCCGGCCCGCTTCTCCCGGATGGCCGCCTGCGCGGCGGCCAGCCGGGCGGCGGGGACGCGGTACGGCGAGCAGGACACGTAGTCGAGCCCGGCGCGGTGGAAGAAGCCGATGGACGCCGGGTCCCCCCCGTGCTCGCCGCAGACGCCGCACTTAAGTCCCGGCCGCCCCTTCCGGCCGCGCGTGACGGCCATGCGCACCAGCTCCCCCACGCCGACCTCGTCAAGGCCCGCGAACGGGTCCCGCGGCAGGAGCCCCAGCTCCAGGTATTCCCGGATGAACTTGCCGTAGTCGTCGCGCGAGTAGCCGAGGGTCATCTGCGTGAGGTCGTTGGTGCCGAACGAGAAGAACTCCGCATCGCGCGCGATGGCCTCGGCCACGACGCAGGCGCGCGGGACCTCGATCATCGTCCCGACGCTGTAGGCCAGGCGCGCCGAGCCCGGCACCCGCTTGGCCGCCTCGGCCACGAGGGCCGCCTGGTGGCGGTACTCTGAGGGATAGCCCACCAGCGGGATCATGATCTCGGGGCTCACCGACACCCCCTCGTCCTTGAGTTCCCGGGCGGCCGCCAGCACCGCCCGCGCCTGCATCAGCGTGATCTCGGGATGCGTGACGCCCAAGCGGCACCCGCGGTGCCCCATCATCGGGTTCATCTCCTTGAGCCGGCGGGCGGCGTCCCAGACCTTGCCCGGGTCCACCCCCGCCGCGGCGGCGCGCCGCTGGGCCTCCTCGGGCCCGTGCGGCAGGAACTCATGGAGCGGCGGGTCGAAGAAGCGGATGGTCACCGGCAGCCCAGCCATCTCCCGCAGCAGGCCCTTGAAGTCCTCCTTCTGCAGCGGGAACAGCGCCCCCAGCGCCCGCTCGCGCTCCTGGGGCGTCTCGGCGACGATCATCGCGAGCATCTTGGGCAAGCGCTTCTCGCCGAAGAACATGTGCTCGGTGCGGCACAGCCCGATGCCCTCGGCGCCCAACAGCCGCGCCTCGCGCGCGTCGCCCGGGCGGTCGGCGTTGGCGCGCACCTTGAGCCGCCGCGCCGCGTCGGCCCAGCGCATGAAGGTCGAATAGTACCGGAACAAGACGGACCGGGAGGGCGCCAGCGTCCCCTCGAGGCAGCGCAGCACCTCCGAGGGCTGGGTGGGCACCTCGCCGAGGAGCACCTCCCCGGTGAAGCCGTCGATGGAGAGGTAATCCCCCTCCTTGAAGGTCCGTCCCCCGACCTTGAGCGAGTGCGCGCCGATGTCCAGGTCCCCGCAGCCGACCACGCAGACCTTCCCCATCCCGCGCCCCACCACCGCCGCGTGGCTGGTGAGCCCGCCCGTCGCCGTCAGGATGCCCTGGGCGGCCATCATGCCGTGGATGTCGTCGGGGTTCGTCTCGGGCCGCACCAGGAGGACCGGGCCGCGCTTGGCCGCCGAGACGGCGGCATCGGCCGAGAACGCGATGTGGCCGGTCGCGGCCCCCGGCCCCGCCGGCAGCCCCTTGGCGAGCGTCGCGTGGCCGCGCCGGGCCTTCTCGTCGAAGACCGGCTTGAGGAGCTGGTCGAGCGCCGCGGGGTCCACCCGCAAGAGCGCCTCCTCGCGCGTGATGAGGCGCTCGCGGGTCATGTCGACGGCGATGCGCAACGCGGCCGCGGCCGTCCGTTTGGCGGCCCGGGTCTGGAGGAGGTACAGCCGCCCGCGCTCCACCGTGAACTCGTAGTCCTGCGCGTCGCGCAGACGGCGCTCGAGGCCGCTCGTGACGGCGAGGAGGCGGCGGTAGACCTCCGGCATCGCCCGCTTCAGGCGCTTGAGGGGCATCGGCGTCGCCGCGCCCGACACGACGTCCTCGCCCTGGGCGTCGGCCAGGTACTCCCCGTAGGGCTCCTTGGCGCCCGTCGCGGGGTTGCGGGTGAAGCCCACCCCCGTCCCCGAGCGGCCGCCCCGGTTTCCGAACACCATCGCCTGCACGGTGCAGGCGGTGCCGAGGTCGTCGGGGATGCCGTTGGCCCGCCGGTACGTGACCGCGCGCGGGTTGTCCCAGGACTTGAAGACCGCCTCGACCGCCGCCCGCAGCTGCTCGCGGGGGTCCTCCGGGAACTCGCGCCGGGTCTCCCGACGGAAGACCTCCAGCGCGTGTCCCAGCGCGGCCTCGGCGCCCGCCTCGCGCGGCGATTCGAAGCGCTCCTTGGGGACCCCCATCACGACGTTCCCGAACATGGTCACCAGGCGCCGGAAGGTGTCGAGCGCGAAGGCCCGGTCCCCGGAACGCGCGGCCAGCCCCTCGACGGAAACGGCGTTGAGGCCCAGGTTCAGAACCGTGTCCATCATCCCCGGCATCGAGAACTTGGCGCCGCTGCGCACGGACACCAAGAGCGGGTCCTGGGCGTCGCCGAGACGGCGTCCGGCCGAACGTTCGAGGCGGCGGAGGGCCCGCTCTAGGCCGGGCACCGCGCGCCCCGGAGCCCGGCGGTGCGCCCGGCAGACTTCGGTCGTGATGGTGAAGCCCGGAGGGACCGGAGCCCCGGCCCGGCTCATCTCGGCCAGGCCCGCGCCCTTGCCTCCCAACAGCGCCTTGAGCCCCCCATGGCCGTCCGCCCGTCCGTCCCCGAAGAAGAAAATAGGCTTCGCCATAGGGCCTCCCCCGTCTAAAGGATGCGGGGCAACGGACCGGCCATCGTCCCGCCCGTCCGTCACCGTTCGGTCACGCGGTCGTTTCATCGACGGGGGCCGCGCGCCCCGCCCGTAAGGGGGCGTCACGGAACTGTGACCGCCGCCCGCGCGCCGCGGCGCTAAGATGGGGGTGAGATGAACGGCTCCCACCGCGTCCATGACCCCAGCCTGGCCGTCTTTCTGACGGAGGCCGGGAAAATCCCCCTGCTCGACCACGAGCAGGAAATCGTGCTGGGCCGCGAGCTGCGGGAGCGCCACCGCGAGCTCGAACTCATCCTCCTCGGGTCCCACTACGTCTGGCGGAAGGTCCTCGACTGGCAGGAGCTCGTCGCCGCCGGGGAGCTGAACCCCGCCGAGCTGATGCCCCGCGGGCGCAAGACCCCGGCGCAGGCGGGCGCGATGCGCCGGCGTCTGCGGGGGACCTGCCGCATCCTGCGCCGGGCCCTCAAGGGCGGCGCGGCGGCCCACGACCGGGCGGTGGCCGCGCTCGAAACCCTGAACTTGAACCGCAAGAAGCTGCTCGCCCTCGCCGACGAGCTGCGCGACGATGCGAGGCGGCGGCCCGCCGGAGCGGAGCGCGGGGAGCTTTTGGAGCTCTCCCAGCGGGTCGCGGAGGCCAAGGAACGCATCGCCGTCTCGCGCACCGCCCTGGTCGAGGCCAACATCCGCCTCGCCGTCTCGGTCGCCAAGCG
>SCTT01000085.1 GCA_004322435.1 bacterium | reverse complement strand
ATCGAGACCTGCCACCGCCGCGGCGCGCACGCGATGGGCGGCATGGCGGCGCAGATCCCCATCAAAGACGACGCCGCGGCCAACGAGGCGGCGCTGGGGAAGGTGCGCGCCGACAAGGAGCGGGAGGCCGGCGACGGGCACGACGGCACCTGGGTGGCCCACCCCGGCCTCGTCCCGGTCGCCGCCGCGGTCTTCGACCGCCTGATGCCCGGCCCGAACCAGCTTTCCAAGCGTCTGCCCGAGCTGCGCGTCACGGCCGCCGACCTCCTCGCCGTCCCCGAGGGCACGAAGACCGAGGAGGGCCTGCGGGTCAACCTCTCCATCGGCGTCCAGTATCTGGCGGCCTGGCTCTCGGGCAACGGCTGCGTCCCCTTGAAGAACCTGATGGAGGACGCCGCGACGGCCGAGATCTCGCGCACGCAGGTCTGGCAGTGGGTGCGCCACGGCGCGAAGCTCTCCGACGGCCGCGTCGTCACCGCCGCGCTCGCCCGCGCCGTCCTCGCCGAGGAGACCGCCAAGGTCCCCGCCGACCGCTACGCCCCCGGGCGCCTCGCGCTCGCCGCCAAGCTCTTCGACGAGATGTTCACCGCCCCGCGCTGCGTCGATTTCCTCACGATCCCGGCCTACGCCCACCTCGACTAACGGAGAAAGCCCATGCCCAACACCCCCCGCACGACGTCGAAGCACGAGTACGAGAGCCGGGCCCTCGAGCAGCACTGGGCGAGCAAGGCGCGCTGGAAGGGCGTGAAGCGGCCTTATAAGGGAGACGACGTCGTCCGCCTGCGCGGCTCGATCCGCCTCCACTACACGCTGGGCTTCCTCGGCGCCAAGCGCCTGTGGCACCTCATCAACACCGAGGACTACGTGCACGCGTTGGGCGCGGTCACCGGCAACCAGGCGGTCCAGATGGTGCGGGCCGGCCTCAAGGCCATCTACGTGTCGGGCTGGCAGGTCGCGGCCGACGCCAACGACTCCGGCCAGACCTATCCCGACCAGAGCCTGTATCCCGTGCTGAGCGTGCCGCACCTGGTGCAGCGCATCAACAACTCGCTCTTGCGCGCCGACCAGATCGACACCGCGCGCGGCCAGCGCTCGGTGCGCTCGTGGTTTGCGCCGATGGTGGCCGACGCCGAGGCCGGCTTCGGCGGCCCCATCAACTCCTTTGAGCTCATGAAGGCGATGATCTCGGCCGGCGCCGCCGGCGTCCACTTCGAGGACCAGCTGGCCTCGGCCAAGAAGTGCGGCCACATGGGCGGCAAGGTGCTCGTGCCCACCCACGAGTTCATCACGAAGCTCGTCTCCGCGCGGCTGGCCTCCGACGTCCTCGGCATCCCGACCGTCATCATCGCGCGCACCGACGCGCAGTCGGCGAACCTGCTGACGAGCGACTCGGACGACCGCGACCGCGAGTTCATCGCGTCGCGCCATCGCACGCCCGAGGGGTTTTTCCCCATCAACGGCGGCCTCGACTCGGCCATCGCGCGCGGCATCTCCTACGCGCCCTACGCGGACATGCTCTGGTGCGAGACCTCGCACCCCGACCTCAAGGAGGCCAAGCGCTTCGCCGAGGCCATCCACAAGGAGTATCCGGGCAAGCTCCTGGCCTACAACTGCTCGCCTTCGTTCAACTGGAAGCGCAAGCTCGACGACGCGACCATCGCCAAGTTCCAGCGCGAGCTGGGCGCGATGGGCTACAAGTTCCAGTTCGTGACGCTGGCGGGCTTCCACTCCCTCAACCACGGGATGTTCGAGCTGGCGCGCGACTATCGTACGGACGGCATGGCCGCGTACTCCCGCCTGCAGCAGGAGGAGTTCGCGAGCGAGGCCTCCGGCTACCAGGCGACGCGCCACCAGGAGTTCGTCGGCACCGGCTACTTCGACGCGGTCAACTCGGTCGTCTCCGGCGGCCAGTCCTCGACCTTGGCCCTCAAGGGCTCGACCGAGGAAGAGCAGTTCCACCCGAACGGGCACGACGCCCCCAAGGCCAAGAAGAAGGCCAAGGCCGGGGCGCGGTAGCCGCGAACAAAGCCGCCTCCCCCCTTGTCCAAGCTCTCGGCCGACGAGTTCGTCAGACGCACGGCCGACGGCGTCTACGCGCTGGCCCTGCGCCTGACGGGCAACGCGGCCGACGCCTGGGACCTGGCGCAGGACGCGCTGCTGCGGGCCGTGAAGTCGCTCGACTCCTTCCGCGGCGACTCGGACCCGCGGACCTGGGTCTACCGCATCACCGTGAACGCCTGGAAGAACCGGGCCGCGTCGGCGGCGGAGCGGATGCGGCGGGCGTCGACGCCGCTCGACGCCGGCGAAGCGGGCGCCGTGCGCCTGCCGGCCGGCGACCCGCCCGCCGACGTCCCCCTCGAGCGGGGCGAGGCGGCGGAGGCGGTGCGGCGGGCGGTGGCGGCCCTCGAGCCCGAGGACCGGGCGTGCCTGCAGTTGCGCGAATTCGACGGTTTGTCGTATGAGGAGATAGCTTCGGCCCTGGACGTCCCCGTCGGCACGGTCAAGTCGCGGCTGCACCGCGCGCGGCTGGCGCTGGCGAAGGCCCTGGAAGAGCATCGATGAGCTGCGACGAAGAAGCCCTGACCGAGTACCTGGACGGCGAGCTGAGCCCCGAGCGGGGCGCGGCCGTCGAGGTCCACCTTAAGTCCTGCGCCGCCTGCGCGAAGACGCTCGAGCGCCTCAAGGCGGCCTCCGCGGCCTTCAAGAAGCACGCCGCCGTACGAAGCCCCGCCGGCCTCGGCCGCGAGACCCGGGGGCGGGAGCTCTCCGCGGTCCTGACCGCGGTCATCGTGACGGTCGTCGTCGTGCTGACGGTCGGCAAGATGTTCAAGCCCCAGATCTCCGGCATCTTCAACCAGGTCATGGGGATGATCTCCGGGGCGGCGTCGACGGTCGGCTCCGGGAACTAGCCGAGAACAAAACCCGTCCTTTTCTGTCCAAGCTCCCGACCCCGCTCCGGGGTCGGGAGGCCGTATGGACATCCTCGCTCAAGAGCTGCGCCGTCTTAAGTCCCGCCGCGGGCAGGGCATCGTCGAATACCTGATGATGATGGCCGTGGTCGTCGGCGTGGTGCTCGTCATCGGGAAGATGTTCAAGCCGCAGGTCAGCGGCATCTTCAACAGCATCATGAGCCAGATCGCCAACGCCGCGCAGACCGTCGGCGGCACGGGCGGCGGGATGTAGGCCTTACTTCTGGCACGCCGGGCAGTACCAGCTGGTACGCCCGGCGAGCGGCTTGCGGGTCTTGGCGAGCGTGTGCCCCTTCGGGCACTCCGTGCGCCCGTAAACAGCGAGGGTCAGGTGCGCCCGCCCCGGCCGACCCAAGGGGTCGAGGAAGGCCTCGTCGTCCAACGTCGAGCCGCCGGCGGCGATGCCCGCCTCGAGCACGGCCTTCACCCCCGCGGCCAGGCGCTCCCGCTCGTCGGCCTTGAGGCTGCGCGCCGCCCGCGCCGGCCGCACGCCCGCGCGGTAGAGGGCTTCCGTCGCGTAGATGTTCCCCACCCCCGCGACGACCGCCTGGTCGAGGAGCAGCGCCTTGACCGCCGCGCGGCGTCCTTTGAACTCGCGCGCCAGGTGCGCGCCGTCGAAGTCGGCGGACAGCGGCTCGGGCCCGAACTCCGGGAGCTCGCAGCCGATGCGGCCGAAGCGGCGCGGGTCGACGAAGCGCACGGACTGTTCGCCGAAATCCATCCGGAAGCGTTCGTGCTTCTGCAGCGGGTCCGAGGCCGCGGCCAAGAACAGGCGCCCCGACATCCCGAGGTGGCCGGTCAGCTCCCGGCCCCCGGAGAACTGGAGGATGAAGTACTTCCCCCTCCGTCGGGCGCCTTCGAGGACGCTCCCCTCGAGCCCGCGGACGGCGGAGAGCGGCGGCTTGCGGTAGAAGGTGACGCGCGGGACCCAGACGCCGCTGACGCGGAGCCCGGCGAGGCGCTCGACGAGGACGCGCCGGACCGTCTCGACCTCGGGGAGCTCGGGCACGTCAGCGCGAGGCGGGGAAGTGGCTGACGCCGGCCATCGAGAGGACGATGACGGCGAAGGCGGCCATCGCCCAGTGGACCGAGCGGCGCCCGCGCACGCCGCGGAAGCGGTGGGCGAGGAGGACCGCGCCGTAGGCGCCCCAGGTCAGGTAGGCGAAGACCTCCTTGGCGGTGCCCTTGAAGGGGTGCCCGAAGACGTCGTTCGACCAGACCGCGCCCATCGCGAGCCCGGCGGTGAGGATGGGCCAGGAGAAGAGGATGGTGCGCAGGTGGAGACGGTCGAGCTCCTCGAGCGCGGGCAGGCGGTAGCAGAGCTCCGAGGGTTTGCGCGACTTGATCTGGCGCTCCTGCGTGAGGAGGGCCGCCCCGACGCCGAAGGCGTTCGCGAAGCCGGTGTAGGCGAGCATCAGGAGCATGGGATGGATGTTCAGCCAGTAGCTGCGCAGGTCGGGGGAGAGGGCCGCCGCGCCGGGGTCGGTGAGGAGCGCCGCTCCCGCGGCCAGCAGGGTCCACGGGAGCACGAAGGCGCCGAGGATGCCGAGGCGCCCGACGCCCTCGACGACGAGGAAGACCAGCGCGTTCGTGAAGGCCAGCCACGAGAACACGCCGTGGGCCGTGACGACGGGGAAGAAGTAGCGGTTCTCCTGCCAGGTCCAGAACTCGCGCACGAGCGAGCAGAAGGAGCCCAGGTGGAAGAAGGCGCCCAGCCCCAAGAGGACCCACATCCAGCGCGGCAGGCGCTCGTCGCGGGAGCCCAGGTACGCGAGCGCCAGCGCGAAGGCCGCGGCGTAGAACCCGAAGGCGACGAGGAGGAGGCCTTTCAGCATGATACGAGCTGATGGTACAAACTTGCCGTTCGTCGCCCAAACCTGCTAGAGTTTTTCGTCGGCAAACAACGGCTTCGGAGGAGTAAGAATGGACTGGAAGACGATCGACGCGGCCATCGAGGACCTCTCGCTCTTGAAGCACCCCTTCTATCAGGCCTGGACGGCCGGCCAGCTCACCAAGGAAGACCTGCGCGTCTACGCCCAGGAGTACTACCACATGGAGCGGAACTTCCCCCGCCTGGTGAGCCGCGTCCACTCGAATTGCCTCGACGCCGAGACCCGCCGCCTGCTCGTCGAAAACCTCGTCGACGAGGAGCTGGGCGCCGACAACCACCGCGAGCTCTGGCTGCGCTTCGCCGAAGGCCTCGGGCTGTCCCGCGAGGAGGTCGTCTCCTCCGAGCCGTCCCCTAAGACCCGCGCCTCCTTCGAGTCGCTGATGTCTCTGTGCTCCGGCGACGTGGTCGACGGCCTGGCCGCCCTCTACGCCTACGAGTCGCAGCTGCCCCGCGTCTCCGAGTCCAAGATCCAGGGCCTCAAGAACTTCTACGGGATGACCGACGCGAAGGCGCTCGGATTCTTCACCGTCCATAAGACCGCCGACGTCTGGCACTCCCAGGTCGAGCGGAAGGCCATCGAGGCCGCCGGCGGGGACGCGGCGCGCGTGAAGGCCGCCGCCCAGACCGCCTGCGAGGCCCTGCGCGGCTTCCTCGACGGCGTGGACCGCGACACCCGCCTCAAGCGGGAGCCGATGGTCTGCGCGGCCAGCTGATACGGCCCCCCTCTGGCCGACCGTCAACGCGGGTCTGAACGGCGCTAGCGCCGTCTGTCTGGCGCTCGGCTGGCACCGCGCGCGCGCCGGGCGGCGCGAGGAGCACAGGAACCTGATGGTCGCGGCGTTGGCCTGTTCGACGGTGTTTTTGGCGTCCTATCTGGCGTACCACGCCCAGGTCGGCTCCGTGCGGTATGAAGGCCCCGGCCGGCCGGCCTACCTGGCGCTCCTCCTGAGCCATACCGTGCTCGCCGCGGCGGTGCCGTTCATCGCGGGCCGCATGCTCTGGCTGGCCTACAAGGGCCGCTTCGACGCGCACCGCGCGCTGGGCCGGTGGGGCCTGCCGGTCTG
>SCTT01000084.1 GCA_004322435.1 bacterium | reverse complement strand
CGCTGGCGCAACGCCCGCTTCCCCGACGACGCGTCGACGGGGCACTCGAACGCCCGCGGCACGATGGTTTTCGCGACGGCCGGCCCCAACACCCGGACGACGCAGTTCTTCATCAACTTCAAGGACAACTCGATGCTCGACTCGATGGGGTTCACGCCCTTCGGCAAGGTCGTCGCCGGCATGGACGTCGTCGACAAGCTCAACAAGGAATACGGCGAAGGCGCGCCCCGCGGCAACGGCCCCGACCAGGGCCGCATCCAGTCCGAGGGCAACACCTACCTGAAGAAGGACTTCCCGAGGCTCGACTACATCAAGTCCGCGTCGCTTGAAAAGTAGCGCCCGCAGAGCGGCCGTCGCCGAACTGGTCTCGCTGAGCGCGGCCTCCCGCCGCTTCGAGAGCGCCGCGCATTTCGCGGAGTGGGACCAGGAGACCTTGATGCCGCCGGGCGGCGCGCAGGCGCGCGCCGACCTGATCGGCAGCCTGCAGGCCGTCCACCACGAGAAGCTGACCTCGAAGGCCTACGCCAAGGCGCTGGGCCGCTTAGCCGACCTCAAGACCGGCGAGCCCGTCTCGGGACTCTCGCCCTTGGAAGAGTCCTTGGCCCGCGGGCAATGGCGGCGCTGGAACCGGGCCCGCAGCCTGCCCGGGGCGCTCGTCGAGGAGACGGCGCGCACGGCGAGCGCCTCCCAGCAGGCCTGGTCCGAGGCGCGGCGAAAAAGCGACTTCAAGCTGCTGCGCCCCTACCTCGAGCGCCTCATCGCCTTGAAGCGCGAGGCGTCGAAGCACCTCGGCGGGGCGCACCCTTACGACCCCCTGCTCGACGAGTACGAGCCCGGGATGACGGTCAAGGAGCTCGACCCGCTCTTGGGCGCGCTGGCCGCACCGCTCAAGGACCTCGCCCGGCGCGCCAAGGGCCGCGGCCGCCCCTGCGCCGCGCTCGAGGCGCCCTACCGCGACGAGGCCGCCCTCGACCGGGTCGTCACCAGGCTCGCCGCCGACATGGGCTTCGACCACACGTGCGGCGTCATCGCGCGCTCCGCCCATCCCTTCTCGACCGGCTTCCACCCCTCGGACTGCCGCTTCACCGTGCGCGCCGAGGGCGACGGGCTGATGAACCAGCTCCTCTCGGCCCTCCACGAGTGCGGGCACTCGCTCTACGAGCAGGGCATGGACAAGCGCTGGTGGGGCACGACGCTGGCCCGCCACGCCTCCCTCGGCATGCACGAGGCCATGTCGCGGCTGTGGGAGAACATGGTTGGCCGCGACCCCGTGTTCTGGCGCCGCCAGTGGCCGCATCTGCGCCGCGCGTTCCCCCGCCTGCTCGCGAAAGTGTCGGTGGACGACGTCCTGGAGCACCTCCTCTACGCCCCGCCCAGCCCGGTGCGGCTTAAGGCGGGCGAGGTGTCCTACTCGCTCCACATATTGCTGCGCTACGAACTCGAGAAGGAGCTCATCCTCGGCCGCCTCAAGGTCCGCGACATCCCCGAGGCCTGGAACGCGAAGTCCTCGGAGCTTTTGGGCGCGCCGCCGCCGGACGACCGCCGCGGCTGCCTGCAGGACATCCACTGGTCGGGAGGCTCCTTCGGCTACTTCCCCACCTACGCGCTCGGGAACCTCTACGGCGCCCAGCTCTTCGCGCAGTTCAAGAGGGAGACCCCCTCCTGGGGCCGCTCCCTGGCCGCGGGGAAGCTGACGCCGTTTAAAGACTGGCTCTCCGAGCACGTGTACCGACATGGCCGGCGCTGGCCGGCCGCCGAGCTGGTTCGCCGCGCCACGGGCAAGCCCGCCTCCGCCGCCGACTTCCTCGCCCACCTCGAAGCCCGTTACGGTTGATACAATAGCGCCATGGCCGACGCCTTCATCGGCAGCGAAGAGCACAAAGAGCTCTTCTGCCGCCTCTTCGTAGACACCCACATCCCCTACAAGGTCTCGGACCTCAAATGGCCCGAGCTCGATGACGCGGCGCTCGCGCGCCTCAGGGGCCTGCCCATCTGGTCCGAGGCGGTCAACACCGAGCTCGAGACGGGGCTCAAGGTCAAAGCGTTGGGCGAGGCCGAGCCGGACGCGATGCTGGCCGAGGCCATCAAGCTCAACGGCTACGAGGAGCAGCGGCATTTCGAGATCATCTTGGCGCTGACCGAGCGCTACGGCATCCCGATCGAGCGCCGCCCCGACCCCAAACCGGTCAAGAACCCGCTCTGGGCCTTCACCGGCGTGGGGTTCGCCGAGTGCTTCGACTCCTTCTTCGCCTTCGGCCTGTTCCACTTCGCCGAGCGCTCGGGCTTCTTCCCGAAGTCCTTGGTGGACCTCTTCGAGCCCGTCATGCAGGAGGAGGCGCGCCACATCCTCTTCTTCGTCAACTGGGCCGCCTACCGCAAGATGCGCACGCCCGCCTGGCTGCGCCCGGCGCACACCTTCGAGAACGGCCTGGCGGCGTCGCTGCAGGCCTTGAACCGCCTCAAGATGGCCGTCTCCATCGGCGGGTCGGAGGACGTCGACGAGAACTTCATGATGAACGCCCACGAGTCCTTCGGCGACATCTCCCCGCGCGAGTTCGTCTCGACGTGCTTGAGCGAGAGCGAGCGGCGCATGGCGCGCTACGACCCGCGCCTTCTGCGCCCTCGGCTGGCGCCCAACGCGGCGCGGCTCGTCCTGCGCTTCCTCAAAGAAGAAAAGGCCGCCGCCTGAACCTCCTCCTCGCATTCCTCTGCGCGCTCCCCGCGGGCGCCGCGACAGTCTATCCCTTAGACCGCTCCGAGCTCCTCGCCGGGCAGGCCTTCGACTTCAAAGTCGAGCTCGACGAGGCCGGCCCCGAACCCGCGGCGACGGTCTGCGGGCGCCCGGCCGCCGAGACGTTCGGGCGCGCGCTGCGCTACACCCCCGCGGAGCCCGGCGTCGGCAAGCCCGCGCTCCGGGCCGACGGGGTGACCCTGACGACGCCCGGCCCCTGCGACGTGACGGTCGCCGGCACGACGGCGCGCTGGCAGGTCTACGCGGCGACCGCGCCGCCCAAGGCCAAGAACGTCATCCTCCTCATCGGCGACGGGCTGTCCTTGGCGCACCGCACCGCCGCCCGGGCCATGCGCGGCCACACCTTCGGCCGGGCCAGGGCCCCCCTGGCGATGGACGACATGCCCCACACCGCCTTGGTGGGCACCTCGGCCTCGAACTCGCTTTTGCCCGACTCCGCCCAGACCGCCACCGCGTACTCCTTCGGCCTCAAGACCGCCGTCGAGTCCGTCGGGGTCATGGCCGACCGCACGCCCGACCACTTCGACGACCCGCGCGCCGAAGGGCTCCTGGAGCTGGCCAAGCGCAAAGGCCTGGCCCGCGGGCTCGTCACGACGTCCTCCTTGGTGGACGCGACGCCCGCGGCCTTCTACGGCCACACCCGCCAGCGCTACGACAAGGCCGCCATCGGCGGCGAGCTGACCGCCGCCGCTCCCGAGGTGGCGTTGGGGGGCGGGGCGCAGTACTTGACGCCGCGCGGGACCCGAGGCTCGAAGCGTAAAGACTCCCGCGACGTCGTGGGCGAGCTGCGCGCGCAGGGCTGGGCGGCCGCCGACACCGCGGCCTCCTTGGCGACCCTGTCCTCCGCCCCCGGCACGCGCCGCCTCGTGGGCGTCTTCGCCGACGGCGACCTGAAGGGCCTGGTGGAGCGCCGCGCCGGCCGCGCCCCCGCCCAGCCGGGCCTCTTGGAGATGTTCGACGCCGCGCTCAAGGTGCTGGGCCGCTCCGAGAAAGGGTTTTTCCTGATGACCGAGGGGGCCCTCATCGACAAGTACTCCCACGAGCTCGACTGGGAGCGCGCGGTGATGGACACTTTGGAGTTCGACGACGTGGTGGCGCGGGCCAAGGCCTTCGCGGCCCAGGACGGCAACACCTTGGTGCTCGTCGTCTCGGACCACGCCCAGGGGGCCAGCGTCTCCGGCATGGTGCGCGACGAGTTGCCGGGG
>SCTT01000577.1 GCA_004322435.1 bacterium | reverse complement strand
GGCCCATTCGACCGCGACGGGCAATCGAGAGGCGCGAGCTGGCCGGATCGAGATTATTCTATCGGAGCCAAGACGGTTGATCGTCGATGGCGATGTCGATTTGGCGGCGCTGGCAGGTGTCGTAGCCGCGCTCGACCGGCGAGCTGGATGATTCCGGTTCCTTCCGGTGTGCGGGTGTGGATCGCGACGGGTCATACCGACATGCGCCGCGGCATGAACTCGCTGGCCCTGCAGGTTCAGCAAGTCTTGAACCGCGACCCGCACGACGGCGATCTCTTTGTCTTTCGCGGAAAGCGAGGCGACCTCGTGAAAGTCCTCTGGCATGATGCGCTCGGCATGTCGCTCTATGCCAAGCGGTTGGAGCGCGGCAAGTTCATCTGGCCTTCGGCGCGCGACGGGGTTGTCGTGATCACGCCGGCACAGCTGAGCTACATGCTGGAAGGCATCGACTGGCGCCATCCGCTGCGCACGTTCCAGCCGCAACTGGCCGGCTGACCTACTTGTCCACAGCCGGATGCGGCAGGCTGACTCGTGCGAGGTTCGCAGCAATCGCATCACGATGCGGGTTGTGATTCCATCTCTGCATGGCCGGCCCAGTCGATTTGCTACCTGATGACGTGGAGACGCTGAAGGCGCTGGTGGTTGCTTTGCAGACCGCACGCTTCGATGCGGAATCAAGAGCAGAACGGGCAGAGGCCGGGGCCGCCCGCGCGGCGGCCGCAGCAGCACACGCACAGGCCGAAGCAGCACATGCGCAAGCCAGCGTGTCGAATGCAGAAGCCTTGATCGCGCATCTGAAGCTCGCCATCGAGAAGCTGAAGCGCGAGCTGCATGGCAGCCGGTCCGAGCGTGGCAAGAAGCTGCTCGACCAGATGGAACTCGAACTCGAAGATCTCCAGGCGACGGCCACAGAGGACGAACTCGCGGCTGAGATGGCGGCCAGGTCGGCCGGCACGGCGGTTGTTCCGGCGCACACGCGCAGGAAGCCGGTACGCAAATCCTTTGCCGCGCATCTGCCGCGCGAGAGGGTCATCGTGCCGGGCCCCACCGCGTGTGCCTGCTGCGGCTCGACGAAGCTGGCCAAGCTGGGCGAGGACGTGACCGAGACGCTGGAATCGATCCCGCGCCGATGGAAAGTGATCCAGCACGTCCGCGAGAAGTTCACCTGCCGGAATTGCGAGAAGATCAGCCAGGCACCCGCGCCCTTTCATGTGATTCCACGAGGTCATGTGGGGCCGAGCCTGCTGGCGATGATCCTCTATGCCAAGTTCGCACTACATCAGCCGCTGAACCGTCAGAGCGAGTGCTTCGCACGAGAAGGCGTCGACCTCTCGTTGTCGACGCTCGCCGATCATGTCGGCTCCTGCGCCGCAGTGCTGAAGCCGCTCGCCAAGCTCATCGAAGAGCACGTCTTCAAGGGTGAACGGATCCACGGCGACGACACGCCGGTGCCGCTGCTGGCCAAAGGCAAAACCATCAAGGCGCGGCTGTGGACCTACGTTCGCGACGACAAGCCCTTCGCCGGCACAGACCCGCCGGCGGCGGTCTATTACTTCTCCCGTAACCGCCGCGGCGAACACCCCGAAGGGCATCTGGCGAACTATGGCTGCATATTGCAGGCCGATGCCTATGCTGGCTTTGGTCCGCTCTACGAGCCAGGGCGAGAACCGTCGCCGATCGTCGAGGCCGCTTGCTGGGCCCATGCAAGGCGGAAGTTCTTCGTGCTGGCAGACATCGCATCGAAGGCACGCAACAACAATCCGGTCGTCATCTCGCCGCTCGCGCTCGAAGCTGTGAAGAAGTTCGACGCGATCTTCGCCCTTGAGAGGCAGATCAACGGCCAGCCACAATCCGAGCGGCTCGCATTCCGCAAGGCGCACGTCGTACCTCTGGTCGCCGATCTGGAGGCATGG
>SCTT01000083.1 GCA_004322435.1 bacterium | reverse complement strand
TCCTCGTGTTCTCCTTGGCCTACGTGGCGGTCTTCTTCGGCTGCGTGCTCCTTGGGCACCATGTCCGGACCCGTGCCTTCACGGCCCTGGCCGTGCGCAGCCGCCCGCTCGTCGAGGGCATCAGGGCCTTCGAGGCAAGGCGCGCGGCGCCGCCCGAGACCCTGGAGGCGCTCGTCCCGGAATTCATGTCCGCGGTCCCGAAGACCGGGATGGGCGCCTACCCCGATTACGAGTTCAGCGCCGCGACCGCGGCGCTCGCCTCATATCCCTCCGGCAATCCTTGGGTGCTGTACGTCCACACCCCGTCTGGAGGCATCAACTTCGACCAGTTCTTCTACCTTCCTCTTCAGAACTATCCGGAGCGCATGGGCGGAGACCCGATCGAGAGGATCGGAGACTGGGCGTACCTGCACGAATAGCCGTCCCTCCGGGTGCCGGCGCACCGGATGTTAGGAGCCCCCATCTAGTCGTACAATGTCCCCCATGTCCCTCATCGGCAAGGTCGACGGCGTCTGCCCCGCGGGCTGCGAGCCCGCGGAATACGAGGTCGTCACCTTCGTCAGCGGCCACGAAGAAGAGGACCTCCGCCTGGCCCTCTTGGCCTGCGAGCTCAACCTCGTCATGTGCCAGACCTGCGGCAAGCCCTTCTTCCCCGACACGACGCTCATCTACTCGGACCTGCGCATCGGCATGACCGCCTTCGTCTTCCCGGAGACCTACAAGATCGAAGAGGCCAAGTGGCGCACGAAGATGGAGGCGGACTACGCGCAGATGCGCCTGGCCCTGGGCTCGCAGATGCCTCTGGCCTCCGTCCCCGAGATCTTCTTCGGCTATCCCGCCATCGCCGGGGTCCTGCAGGGCGAAGACGACCGCGAGGACGAGGCGATGGTCGCCGACTATCTGCTCAAAGGCCTGGGCCTCACCCGCCTCGACGTCGACCCCGCCTTCGCCCGCGCCCGCCAGCTGCCGCGCTTCGTGCCGCTCAAGGGCAAGGAATGGTCCGTCGAGGCCGCGCGCGCCGGCGTCGACGCGCTGCTCAAGGCCAACGACCGCCTGGTCTCCTTCGCGGGCTGGCGCGACGTGGCCGAAGCCCCGCCCCGGCCGCTGAAGTGAAGCTCCCGCCCGCGCTGGCCCGCGCGCTGCGCGACCTCGCGGCCCGCGCGGCGAGCCGCGGCCAGCGCGCCGCCGTCGTGGGCGGCTGCGTGCGCGACGCCCTCCTCGGCCGGCCCACGCGGGACCTGGACGTCATGGCCGAAGGGGACGCCCAGGCCTTGGCCCAAGAGTGCGCCGCCGCCTGGGGCGCCAAGGTCGAGACGTTCGGCCGCTTCGGTACGGCGCGCCTGGTTTTGCCCGGCGGGGACCGTCTCGACCTCGCCTCCGCCCGCGCCGAATCCTATCCCGAGCCCGCGGCCCTGCCCGTCGTGCGCCCCGCGACCCTCGAAGACGACCTGGCGCGGCGGGACTTCAGCGTCAACGCGCTGGCGCGCCTCGCTTTGCCCGAGGGCCTCGGACCCGCGCTCGACCCCTTCGGCGGAGCCGCCGACCTCAAGGCCCGGCGTCTGCGGGTGCTTCATCCGGGCAGCTTCCGCGACGACCCTACGCGCCTCTTCCGGGCGGCCCGCTACGCGGGGCGTCTGTCTCTCAAGCCCGACGCCGGGACGCTCCGCCTCATCCGGGAGTCCGTCGCCCGCCGCGACCCCGCCCTCCTCTCGCGCGAGCGCGTCCGTCAGGAGCTCTGGCGCATTCTCGAAGAGAAGGACCCGGGGCCGGCCCTGCGCCTTTGCACCCGGTGGGGGCTCTCAGCCTTCTTCCACCCGAAGTTCAAGGCGCCCGCCGGCTTAAGCCGGTTCCGCGGCCCGTTGACACGCCTCGGGCTGTGCGCGCTGACCCTCGGCAAGGACGCCGAGGAGTTCCTTCGCTCTCTGCCTTTGCCCCGCGAGGACGCCGCGGCCCTGCTCGCGGCCTTGAAGGCCGTGGGGGGGAAGGCCGCCCCGTCCCAGGCCCTGCCCGAGGCCGCCGCGGCCCTCGTGCGGGCCAAGTTCCCCCGCCTGCCGAAGGCCGCGTTAGGGCCGCGCCTCGTCACAGGCACGGACCTCGTCAAAGCCGGCCTGACCCCCGGCCCGCTCTTCACGTCCCTCCTCGAGGACGCCGCTCGCGCGCAGTGGGCCGGGCGCCTCAAGGACCGGGCCGGCGCGGCGGCCTTCCTCCGTCGGGCCGCTCGACGAGAAAAGTAGTACAATCGCCCCCATTGTGGACTGGGTCATCCAGTTGCCGGTCCTGTTCTTCTCCGTGGTCATCCACGAGTGCAGCCACGGCGTGGCGGCCTGGGAACGGGGCGACGACACCGCCGAACGCGCCGGGCGCCTCACGCTCAACCCCTTGAGCCACGTGGACGCCTTCGGCTCCGTCTTCATGCCGATGCTCTGCATCATCATGAGCGCCCCGGTGTTCGGCTGGGCCAAGCCCGTGCCGGTGGACGTCTCGCGGATGAAGAACCCCCGCTTCGACGGGGTCCGGGTCGCCGCGGTCGGCCCACTCTCCAACTTCCTGCTGGCCTTCGCGGCCGCGGTGTCCTTCAAGCTCGTCAACATGACCGTGCAGGGCTCCGAGCTTCGCTCGACCGTGCTCGAGACCCTGCTCTTCGCCGTCACCATCAACCTCTTTCTGGCCTTCTTCAACCTGCTGCCCGTCCACCCGCTCGACGGCAGCAAGGTGCTCGGCGGGCTCCTGACCGGCCGCGCCCGCGCCGCCTACCTGCGCGCGGCCCCGTACGGGATGGCCGTGCTGATGGTGCTCCTCTTCACGCGCGCCTCGAGCGCGGTGCTGCTCTTCCCCATAAAGCTCGTGCTGGCCCTGTGGGTCAAGCTGGGGATCCTCGGATGAAGACCGTGATGAGCGGGATGCGCCCGACGGGACGCCTCCACATCGGCAACTACTGGGGCGCGCTGCGCCGCTGGGTCGAGATCCAGGCCGAGCACCGCTGCTTCTTCATGGTGGCCGACCTCCACATGTTCACCACCGCCTACGAGGAGAGCTCGCGCCTGCAGGAACACGTGCGCGAGATGGTGCTCGACTGGCTGGCGGCCGGCCTCGACCCCGAGAAGTGCGTCCTCTTCAAGCAGTCGGACGTCCCCCAGCACGCCGAACTGACGCTCCTGTTGTCGATGGTGACGCCCATCTCCTGGCTCGAGAACAACCCGACCTACAAGGAGCAGCTCCAGGAGCTCGGCAAGACCAAGCTCGCCAGGGCCCTCGAAGGCGAGGGCATCCTCACCAAGGAGCGCCGGGAGGCCATCTCGGGCGGCCAGCTCGAGCCCGTCGAGCCCTCCTCGGAGGCCGTGCGCAAGGAGCTGCGCACCGCGGGTTTTTTGGGCTATCCGGTCCTTCAGACCGCCGACATCGCCCTCTACGGCGCGAACCTCGTGCCGGTGGGCCAGGACCAGCTGCCCCACCTCGAGATCTCGCGCGAGATCGTGCGCCGCTTCAACGGCCTCTACGGCGCCGTGCTGACCGAGCCCGGCCCGGTGCTGACGCCGCAGGCCAAGGTCCCCGGCCTCGACAACCGGAAGATGTCCAAGTCCTACGGCAACGCCGTCGACCTCTTCGAGACGGCGGCGGGGTTGGCGCCGAAGGTGATGTCCGCCTACACCGACCCCTTGAAGGCCCGTGCGAAGGACCCGGGCCATCCCGAGGGCTGCGTCGTGTTCGCCTACCACAAGCTCTATTCGGACTTCGCCGACCGCCGCGAGGGCGAGTGCCGCGCCGGCGCCATCGGCTGCGTCGCCTGCAAGAAGGAGCTTTTGACGTCGATGGAGAAGCCGTTCTCCGAGTTCCGGGAGCGCCGCGCGCGCTTCGACAAGCCGGGCCTGGTGTCGGAGCTGCTGACCGCCGGCGGGGCCAAGGCCCGCGCCGTCGCGGAGGAAACGATGGGCAAAGTCCGCAAGGCGATGAACCTCCGATGAGCGCCCGAGCCTACGAGGTGCATCTCGAGATGTTCGAGGGGCCGCTCGACCTGCTGCTCTACCTCATCCGCAAGAGCGACTTAGACATCCAGAACATCCCCATCGCGAAGATCACGCAGGAGTACCTGGCCTTCTTGGGGCTGATGAAGGAGCTCAACCTCGAGGTCGCCGGCGACTTCCTGGTGATGGCCGCGACGCTCATGCAGATCAAGGCGCGCGCCCTGTTGCCCGCGCAGGAAGGCCTCGAGGGTGCCGAGTCCGGACCGGACCCCCGCGCCGAGCTCGTCAACAAGCTCCAGGAGTACCGGAAGTTCAAGGAAGCGGCCGGCTTCTTGCAGAAGCGCGCCGACGAGTGGTCGGACGTCTTCTTCCGCGGGGCGCCGACCTTCGCGGAGCGCGACAAGTCGCTCAACATCCGCATCTTCGACATCCTGGCGACCTTGCGCGAGGTGCTCGACCGCGCGGAGGCCGAGGGCCGCGTCGTCACCGGCGAGGAGTACCCCATCGAGCAGAAGATGGAGAAGATCCTCGCGATGCTCTCCGAAGCTCCGTACGTGACGCTGCGGGACATCTTCGTCGGCGAACGCCGCCGCCGGGCCATCATCTCCTGCTTTTTGGCGCTCCTCGAGCTCATCAAGCTCCAGCGCATCTTCGCGCGCCAGGAGAGCCCGTTCGCCGAGATCCTGATCTACAAGAAGGAGGCGCCGCCCGAGATCACGCCCGTCTGGCCCGGGGCCGGCGCGGAGCCCGCTCCGGCCGAAGCCGTCGCCGAGGTCATCGCCCCGGTCACGACGCCGCCGACCCCGGCGGACCTCGACATCAAGCCCTCGGGCGTCGTGCTCGAGGAGCCGCCGGAGCCCGAAGCGGAGCTCGAGGGCGACGAGAAGCGCCTCGACGAGGCCGCGTGGCTGGCCGCCGACAAGGCGAGCACGGCCGTGTCGGAGAAGCCGTCGGAGGCGCCGGGCGCCGAGGACGCGGGCCGGCCGGCGGGGCCGGACGCGCAGACGTCGCCGGAGGAGGAGAACGATGGACGCTCTTGAGCTGAGGCAGGCCGTCGAGACCCTGTTGTTCATCACGGACCATCCCATCGACGCCGCCAAGCTGGCCGTG
>SCTT01000002.1 GCA_004322435.1 bacterium | reverse complement strand
GGATGCGCTCCGAGCCGAACAGGCGCATCAGCTCGTCGTCTAAGGCCAGGTAGAAGCGCGTCTCGCCGGGGTCGCCCTGGCGGCCGCAGCGGCCGCGCAGCTGGTTGTCGATGCGGCGGGCGTCGTGGCGCTCGGTGCCCATCACGTAGAGGCCGCCGGCCGCCACCACCGCCTTGGCGTCCTCGGCGTCGTTGGGCGTGCCGCCGAGCACGATGTCGGTGCCGCGGCCGGCCATGTTCGTCGCGATGGTGACCGTGCCCTTCTTGCCGGCCTGCGCGATGATCGAGGCCTCCATCTCGTGGTACTTGGCGTTCAGGACCTGGTGCGGGATGCCCTTCTCGCGCAGCATCGCCGCGACCTGCTCCGACTTCTCGATGGAGCGCGTGCCGACGAGCACGGGCCGCGAGCGGCGCCAGTTCTGGTCGATGTCGGCGACGATGGCCTTCCACTTGGCGCGCTGGTTCAAATACACGATGTCGGGGTTGTCTAAGCGGCTGTTGACGCGGTTGGTGGGGATCTCGACGACGCCGAGCTTGTAGATCTCCGCGAACTCGTCGGCCTCGGTCATCGCCGTGCCGGTCATGCCGCCCAGCTTCTCGTACATCTTGAAGAAGTTCTGGAACGTGATGGTCGCGAGCGTCTGGTTCTCCTCGCGCGGGACGATGCCCTCCTTGGCCTCGACGGCCTGGTGCAGGCCCTCGGACCAGCGGCGGCCGGGCATCAGGCGGCCGGTGAACTCGTCGACGATGACGACCTCGGGGCCGCTCTCGCCCTGCTTGACCACGTACTCGACGTCGCGCTTGTAGAGGTGGTGCGCGCGCAGGGCCTGCGTGATGTGGTGCACCCAGGCGCCGGAGAGGTCGTCATAGAGGTTCTCGATCCCCAGGAGCTTCTCGGACTTGGCGATGCCGTCGTCGGTCAAGACCGCGTTGTGGTTCTTCTCGTCGACCACCGCGTCGTAGCCCTTGCCCAGGTCCTCGCCAGAGTACTTGGCCTGGATCTCCTCCTCCTCGGTGATGAAGCGGATCTTGAGGTGTCCGATCATCCGGTCGATGATCACGTAGCGGTCGGTCGACTCCTCGGCCGGGCCGGAGATGATGAGCGGCGTGCGCGCCTCGTCGACCAGGATGGAGTCGACCTCGTCGACCACCGCGTAGTGGAGCGCGCCCATCACGCGGTCCTCGGCGCGCACGACCATATTGTCGCGCAGGTAGTCGAAGCCGATCTCGTTGTTGGTGATGTAGGTGATGTCGCAGGCGTAGGCCGCGCGGCGCTCCTCGTTGGGGAGGTCGTGCTGGATGGAGGCCACGGTGAGCCCCAGGAAGCGGTACACCGGGCCCATCCACTCGGCGTCGCGCTTGGCGAGGTAGTCGTTGACCGTCACCACGTGCACGCCCAGCCCCGAGAGGGCGTTGAGGTAGACGGGGGCGGTCGCGACGAGCGTCTTGCCCTCGCCGGTGCGCATCTCGGCGATGGAGCCCGAGTTGAGCACCATGCCGCCCAAGAGCTGGACGTCGAAGTGGCGCAGGCCGATGGAGCGCCGGGCCGCCTCGCGCACGAGGGCGAAGGCCTCGGGGAGGACGGCGTCTAAGGCCGCGGAGCGGATCTTGCGCTTCTCCTCGGCCGTCATGTCGGGGCGGATGCCGGCGGAGCCGGCTTTGACCCGCTCCTTGAGCTCGGCGGTGCGGCGGGGGAAATCGGCGTCGGGGAGGGCCTTGACCTCGGCCTCGAGGGCGTTGATGCGCTCCAGATGCGGCTTGAACTCCTTCAAGCGCCGCTCGCTGGGCGTCCCGATGACGGCATAGACCATCTTCTCGATCATGGACGCCTCAACCTTCCCCGACCAGCTTCAGGAGCAGGGCCTCGACGACGCCCGGCTCGAACGGCTTGGCCACCAGGGCCTTGGCCCCCAAGAGCAGAGCGTCCTTCTCGACGTCCTCGTTGGGGTGTCCCGTCATCATCACGACGGGGGCCTGGGTGGCCGCCACGAACTCCGTGAGCGCCTTGATGCCCATCGCGCCGGGCAGCCCGTTGTCGAGCAGGACGGCGTCGAAGGACCCAGCCTTGAGCGCCGCCAGGCCCGCCTCGGCGCTCTCCGCCGCCGTCACGACGTGGCCGTCCCGCTCCAGCACGCGCCGGATGACCAAGACGACGTCCGCGTCGTCTTCGACGACCAACAGCTTAAGCGAGCGTGCTCCCACAGGGGTATAGTATTTCTTTTTGTAGACTTCATCCGTGCCCAGGAAGTCCCTCTCCGTCGCCGTGTGCGGGCTCGGCGTGGTCGGCCGCGAGGCCGCCCGCCTCCTGCACGCCGGCCGGACCCGCTGGGGCGCCCGACTGGGCGTCCCGCTGCGCCTGGCCTGGGTCTGCGACCGGCAGGCCGCCCGCGAGGCCAAGGCCCTGGGCCTGCCCGCCGCGGTGCGCCGGACGGCGGACTTCCGGGACGTCCTCGCCGACCCCGCGGTGGACCTCGTCGTCGAGCTCTTCGGCGGCCTGGGGGCCTCCCACGACCTGGTCCTCGGGGCCCTCAAGGCCGGCAAGGGGGTCGTGACCGCCAACAAGATGCTCCTCTCGCGCCACTGGGACCAGGTCGCGGCGGCCGCCCGCACGGGCGGCGCACCGCTCCACTTCGAGGCCGCGGTCGCCGGAGGCGTGCCCATCATCCGCTCGCTGCGCACCGGCCTGGCCGCCGACCGCGTGACGTCGGTGCACGGCATCCTCAACGGCACCACGAACTTCATCTTAAGCGCGATGGCCCACGGCGGCGCTTCCTTCGAAGACGCCGTCCGGGAGGCCCAGCGCCTGGGCTACGCCGAGCGCGACCCGTCCTTTGATTTAAACGGCACCGACGCCGCCCACAAGGTCTCCGTCCTGGCCTCCTTGCTCGCCGGGCGCTGGTTCCCCCCCCAGCGCGTGGCCCGCGAGGGCATCGAGGCCGTCGAGGCGGGCGACATCCTGTGGGCGGTCCGCGAGCTCAAGCGCACCGTCCGCCTCGTCGGCACCGCCGTCGTGCTCCGGCGCGGCCCCGTCCCGCTCGTGGAAGCCCACGTCCGCCCCACCTTGGTGCCCCTGCTCCACCCCCTGGCCGGCGTCCACGGCGGCAACAACGCCCTGCTCGTGACCGCCGAACACGCCGGGGACCTGATGTTCTACGGCCCCGGCGCGGGGGCCGGTCCGACCGCCAGCGCGGTGCTGGCCGACGTGCTGGCCGCCGCCGGCGAGCTCTTGGCCGGGCCCGGCGTCGGCGACGCGGCCCCGTCTTCGGGCGGCCCCTGCCGCGCCGCCGACGAGGCCCCCGCCGCCCACTACCTGCGCTGGCGCGTCAAGGACGTGCCCGGGGCCCTGGCCCGCATCGCGACGGTGCTCGGCCGCCTCGGCGTGTCCTTGGCCCGCGTCCATCAAGACGACCCGCCGGGCGGCGGCCGCCCGGTGCCGGTGCGCCTGGTGACCCATGTCGCCCCGCGCGCCCTCATCGAGCGCGCCCGCAAGGCCGTCTCCGCCCTCCCCATCGTCTCGGGCCCGCACGCCGCCCTGCGCGTATGGCCGGACTGATCCGCACCTGGCGCTCGCGCCTGCCCGTCGGGCCGCGCACGCCCGTCGTGACCCTCCACGAGGGGAACACCCCGCTCGTGCCCGCCCCGCGCCTCGCGCGCCGCGCCGGGCTCCCGGAGGACGCCGTCTGGCTCAAGCTCGAAGGCTTGAACCCCACGGGCTCCTTCAAGGACCGCGGCATGACGCTGGCCGTGTCGAAGGCCGTCGAGGACGGGGCCAAGGGCGTCCTGTGCGCCTCGACCGGGAACACCGCCGCCTCGGCCGCCGCCTACGCCGCTCGCGCCGGCCTGCGCTGCGTGGTCCTCTTGCCCGAAGGACAGGTCGCCTTGGGCAAGCTCGCGCAGGCCATCGCGCACGGCGCCGAGGCCGTGACGGTGAAGGGCAACTTCGACGACGCCCTGCGCCTCGCGCGCGAGGGGGCGGGCGGCCGCTGGGCGCTCGTCAACTCGGTGAACCCCTTCCGCATCGAAGGCCAGAAGACGGCCGCCTTCGAGGTGGCCGACGCCCTGGGCCGCGCCCCCGACTATCACTTCCTGCCCGTCGGCAACGCCGGCAACATCACCGCGTACTGGAAGGGCTACGTCGAGTACCGCCGCGGCAAACCCCGGATGATGGGCTGGCAGGCCGCGGGCGCCGCGCCCATCGTGCTGGGCCGGCCCGTGCCGAAGCCCCAGACCTTGGCCACCGCCATCCGCATCGGCAACCCGGCCTCTTGGAAACAGGCCCTGGCCGCGCGCGACGAGTCGGGCGGGCGCATCGGCGCGGTCACGGACGCCGCCATCTTCGCCGCCTACCGGTTCCTCGCCCGCGAGGAAGGCGTGTTCTGCGAGCCCTCGAGCGCCGCCTCGGCGGCGGGGCTCCTCGCCTTCGCCGCCCGCGGCGGGTTCCGCAAGGCGCGCAAGGGCCTGAGAGTCGTTCTGACCCTCACGGGCAACGGATTGAAAGACCCCGCCTCGGCCCAGGCCCTGCCCGCCAAAGCCCGCACGTGCGCCGCCGACCCCGCCGCCTTCAAGCGCCTGCTCGGGGCCGCGTGAAGGGACGCGTCCGCGTCAGCGTCCCCGCGACGACGAGCAACCTGGGGCCCGGCTTCGACGTGCTGGGCATGGCGCTCTCGTTGCGGATGACGGCGGTCGTCGAGGCGCTGCCCGAGGGCCCCCGGACCCCGCCGGCCAAAGACGACCTGGTCTCGCGCTCCTTCTGGCTGGCCCTGCCCCCCGCCCGCCGGCCCGCCGCCGTCCGCATCGCGGTCGCGAGCGAAATACCGCCCGCCCGCGGCCTGGGCTCCAGCGCCGCGGCGCGCCTGTGCGGCGTGCTCGCCGCCGCGGCCTTGGACGGCTGGAAGACCCATTCCTTCGACGACGCGGTCGCCCTCGTGGCCGCCCTCGAGGGCCACCCCGACAACACGGTCCCCGCCGCCTACGGCGGCCTGCGCTCGGTGCTGATGGACCGCGGCGTCCCGCTCCACGCCGCCTGGCCGGTGCCCAAGGGCCTCGCGGTCGCGTTGTGCGTCCCCGGTTACGAGGCGGCGACGCCGAAAATGCGGGCCGCGCTCCCGAAAAACGTGCCGCTCCACGACGCCGCGGCCAACGCGGCCCGGGTCGCGCACCTCTTGGCCTGCCTCAAGGACGGGCGCCTCGGCGAGCTCAGGGCCGCGATGGCCGACGCCCTGCACCAGCCCTACCGAGCCAAGCACCTGCCCGGCTTCCGCGAGGCGGTGTCCGCCGCGGAGAAGGCCGGCGCCTACGGGGCGGCGCTGTCGGGCTCGGGCTCGACGGTCCTGGCCTTCTGCCCCGCCGGCCGGGCGCAGTCCCGCGTCGCCGCGGCCATGGCCCGCGCCTACGCGCGCCGGGGAATCGCCTCGCGGCCGCTGTGCGTCTCGGTCGACCCGAAGGGAGCCCTCGTCTCGTGAAGATCGCGGTCCTTAAATTCGGCGGCACCTCGGTGGCCGACCCCGAGAAGATCCAGCGCGCCGCCGAGCGCGCCGTCGAGATGCGCCGCGCCGGCTGGCAGGTCGCGGTCGTGGTGTCGGCGCCCGGCGAGATGACCGACGAGCTGATCGGCCTCGCCAAGCGCGTCGCCCACGAGCCCGACCCGCGCGAGCTCGACCAGCTGAAGATCGGAAGAGC
>SCTT01000082.1 GCA_004322435.1 bacterium | reverse complement strand
CGTCGCCGCGGAGGAGAAGGACGCGGCCGCCGCGAAGCTCCTGGCCGACGCCGTCGACCAGGCCGACAAAGACTACCGCACGCGGGCCGGAGACGTCTCGGTGCGGTTCCACTTCGAGACCGGAGCGGCAGAGCCCGCGAAGAAGAAATCCCTCGTCCTCGTCCCGGGCTCGGCGGACGGGCCCGGCGAGCCGGTGCCCGGCCCGGAAGACGAGAAGGCGGCGATGGCCGCGGCCCGGGCGCTCTCCCGGCCTCCGGCGACGGCCAAGTCCGAGTGGCGCAGCGTCGTCTGCAGCCCCAGCGTCTGGAGGCGCCTGCTGGCCTTGGATCCGGCCCTCGCCTCCAAAGGCACGTCGACGAAAGCGCACCGGGACGCCCTGGTCCAGGAGGCCCGCACCTTCATGGACAAGCCGGACGGCGTCGACGCGCTCCTGCGCAGCGCGGGCTTCCAGAAGCTGATGGCGGGCTTCGCGGCGGGAAAGGCGCGGGCCGGGACCCAGGCGGAGCGCGCCGCGGTCTATGCCGCGATCCCGTTCGAGATCAAAGGCGAGCCGGTCACGGTCATCGAGCACGAGGGCGACGTGCTTTACGTCTCCGCCTCCAAAGGGCTCCTTTGGCTGGACGTCATCAGCGACTACGACAAGACGGGGGCGCTCGTCGGAAAGGAGGCGCCGGCGCCCGAAGAGGAGGCGCCGGCGGCCCCGCGGGAGGAGAAAACGTTCCTGTCGGCCTGCACCAACGAGATCGGCCTGTTCTGCCAGGCGGCGGGAGAAGACCCGGCGGCCATCGAGGCGTGCCTGCGGGAAAACCAGGACAAGGTGCTGGCGGGGTGCGCGAAGGCCCTGCGTTAAGTCGCGCCATGCGCCTGTGGAGCCTCCATCCGCGTTACCTGGACGCCAAAGGCCTGGTGGCCCTGTGGCGGGAAGCCCTGCTCGCCCAGGCGGTGCTCCGGGGGCGGACCTTGGGCTACAAGAACCATCCCCAGCTAGCCCGATTCAAGGATTCGGGGAAGGCGGCGGGCTTCGTCGCCGAATACCTACGGACGGTGCGTTCGGAGGCCGCCGCGCGCGGCTATGCCTTCGACGGCTCGCGCATCGCGTCGGCCCGGGCCGCGGGGCGTCTGACGGTCACGCGCGGCCAGCTCGACTACGAATGGCGGCACCTGCGCAGGAAGCTGGCGGCGCGGGACCCGGAGCGAGAGGCCGCTCAGGCCGGCGTGAAGCGGCCTAGGCCGCATCCCCTCTTCCGGGTCGTCGCGGGCGGCGTGGCGGGCTGGGAGCGGCCTCAGGCCGCGAATTTCCACGGCGCCGGCCGCGCTCCGCGGTCGGGCTCAGGGGGCAGGGCCGAGAAGAGGGCGGTGACCGCGAACAGCGAGTAGAACGGCGCGTTGCGCACCTCGAGGAACCGCAGGGCGGTCTCGAGGCCGGCCACGCCCAGCCCGAAGGCGATTCGTCGTCCACGTCCGTCCGGCGTAGTGGCCGGGTCGGTCAGCATCGAGAACGTGAACAGGCAGAAGATGGCCCCCGTGGCCGGAGCCGCCAGGGACAGGAACACGCGCCCCTGCAGGGCGCTCAGCGCCGCCGAGCCCGCCAGAAACCCCAGCGCGTAGGTCGCCGCGAGGTCGAGCCTGTCCGAGCGGAAGCACGAGACGGTCCCCAGCGCGGTGACGACAGCCGCTCCCGCCCAATGCCCCCCCCACCGCTCGTCGCCGATGCGGAGGGCGCCGCTGGCGAAGAGGAGCATCACGACGATGCCGAAGTTGAGCGGGTTGAAGACGTGCCGTCCGCGCGCGCGCAGCAGGTGCTTGGAGAGCACGGCGACCGCCCCGGCGGCCGCGAACGGCCAGACCGCGGGGCTGTCGCACATGAGGTTCACGCCCAGCGCCGGGAACAGCGCGCTCAGCGGAAAGAGCGGCACCTTCCAGACGAAGACGTGGAAGAGGACGTCCAGGAGGATGCAGGTCCCCAAGGCCGCGAGGACTTGGGCGGGGCTGCGCGAGAAGCCGGGCGAGAGCAGCGCGAAGACGACGTAGCCGGCGAGAAACGACGCGCCCGTCCAGCGCGGGTCGCGCCAGTGCGGGACGACGAGCCAGGGCCGCGCCCCGGCCGATCCGTTCACGCGCGCGCCGGGGTCCGGGCCGCCGCGGCGGCCGCGGCGGCCAGCCTGAGCAGCGCCGCGCCGGGGTCGCCCTTGAGGACCACGTAGGCCGCCCGGCGTCCCGCCGCGTCCAGCGCGCGGAAGTCGCCCAACGCCTGCGCCCGGCAGAGCTGGCCGAAGGTCAGGCCGGCGCCGGGGATGTCGAGGTCCGCCCCGCCCTCGCGCGCGAGGACCAAGAACAGGCCGGTGTTCGGTCCGCCCTTGTGGAGCTGTCCCGTCGAGTGCAGATAGCGCGGCCCGTAGCCGCCCTGGACGCTCAGGCCGGTCGTCTCGGCGACCGTGCGGCGCAAAGACTGCAGCGCGTCGGCATGGCGGCCGTCGGAGGCCAGGTACGCCAGCACGGCGGCATAGTTTCCGGGGGCCGCCTGCGCCAAGAACCGCGCCAGCGCCTCCTCGTTGTTGGCGGCGCCGCGGCCCGCTTCGGCGGCCGCCGCGGAGAAGGCGACGCTCCAGGCATCGTCGCCCGCGGCCGGGGCCGGCGCGGACAGGGAGCCGGCGGCCTTGAGCTCGGCCAGCGCGGCCTTCGTCATGTCCTTGGCGGCCTGGACGTCCGGTTGGTCGAAGGGGTTGACCCCGAGCTCGGCCCCGAGCACGGCGGTGGCGAACTCCCACCGGAAGAACTCGGCGCCCAGGGCCTCCGGGGCGTCGAGCTCGAAGCGCAGCACGGTCCGTCCGGCGCCCTCGAGGGCGCCCGCGAGCGCCTCGGGCTGGCCGACCTGGCCGGCGTGGGAGACGAGGACGAAGACCGAGTCGGCGGCGTAGGCCGCGGCGTCGCGCGCCGGCGCGCCCGCCACGGGGACGACGCCTTTGCCTTCCTTGCCGACGCTCTCGGCGACCAGCTGCTCGAGCCACAGGCCGAAGCTCTCGAGCTCCGGCGCGGCGAGGACCACGAGCTTGTCGCGGCCCGCCTTGGCCTCGCGGGCCAAAGCCTTGCCGAGCGAGAGCCCCGGGTTGGCGTCCGAGTCCTCGCGGGTCGCGTCGGCCAGCGCGGCGGCGCGGGCCAGGAGAGCCCCGACGTCCCAGCCGGCCAGGGCCGCGGGGACCAGGCCGAACAAGGACAGCGCGGAGAAGCGCCCGCCGACGTCGGCGGGGTTCGTGAAGACCTTCCGGAAGCCTTTCTCGCGGGCGAACGCCTCGAAGGGCGTCCCGGGGTCCGTGACGGCGCAGAAGCGGCTCCCGTCCCCCCCCGCCTTCGCGAGGAAGTAGTCCATCAGGCGCAGCGGCTCGACCGTCGTCCCGGACTTGGAGGAGACCACGTAGAGGGTCTTCTCCGGCGGGGCCGCGGCCTCGCAGGCCGCCACCGAGCCGGGGTCGGTCGAGTCGAGGACGTGCAGGCGCGGGCGCCCGGCCTCGGCGGGGCGCGCCGTGCGGAACACCTCGCAGGCGAGGCTCGAGCCGCCCATGCCGAGGACGACGACGTGCTCGAAGCCGGCGCCGCGGACCTCGTCGGCGAACGCGCGGACCTCGGCGACTCTCGAGGTCATGGAGGAAGGCAGGTCCAGCCAGCCGAGGAAGCCCCGGATGAAGTCCTGCGCCGGGGCGTCGGCCTTCCACAGGGAGGCGTCGCGCCCCCAGACCCGGGCGGCGGTCCCCCCCGCCGGGGCGGCCAGGATGCGGGCGGCCTTCTCGGAGAGGTGCTTGAGGAGGGTGTCGAAGGCGGCGGCGAAGGACTTCACGCCCTCCTCCTCCAGCTTGTCGGTGACGGCCGTCAAGTCCACGCCGCGGCGGCGCAGCTCGTCGAGCGTGCGGCGCGCGTCCTCGGCGCCCTCGTCGACTGTGCGGCGGACCTTGCCGTGGTCCTTGAACGCGTTCCAGGTGGCCGGGGGGATGGTGTTGACGGTGTCGGGGCCGATGAGCTCGTCCACGTAGAGGACGTCGCTGTAGGCCGGGTCCTTCGTGCCGGTGGAGGCCCACAACGGGCGCTGCACGCGCGCGCCTTTGGCGGCCAGGGCCTTGAACCGGTCGCCGTCGAAGACCTGGCGGAAGAGGCGGTAGGCGGTCTTCGCGTTGGCGACCGCGACGCGCCCGCGCAGCGGCGTGTCACGGGGCAGCAGCGCGTCGACGGCCGTGTCGATGCGGCTCACGAAGAAGCTCGCCACCGAGGCGTTCGGGGCCAACGTCTCCCCCGCCTTCACGCGGCGCTCGAGGCCCGCGAGATAGGCGTTCATCACGCCCATGTAGCGCTCCAAAGAGAAGATGAGCGTGACGTTGACCGGGATGCCGGCGGCGACGGCCTCTTCGATGGCGGGCAAGCCCGCGCGGGTCGCCGGGATCTTGATCATCACGTTCGGGCGGCCGACCGCGGCGAAGAGGCGCTTGGCCTCGGCGGCGGTGCCGGCGGAGTCGTGGGCCAGGTCGGGCGAGACCTCGAGGCTGACGTAGCCGTCGGCGCCCTGCGAGGCTTCGAAGACGGGCTTCAAGACGTCGGCGGCGTCGCGGATGTCCGGCACGGCCAGGCGCTCGAAGAGGGCCTTGGGGTCGGTGACGCCCTCGGCCAGCGCGGCCCGCAGCGGGGCGTCGTAGGCGGCGCCCTTCGTGATGGCCTTCTCGAAGATGGCCGGGTTCGAGGTGACGCCCTTGAGGCCTTCCTCGGCCACCAGCCGCGCGAGCTCCCCGGAAGAGAGCATGTCGCGGCTGATGGAGTCGTACCAGGGGCTTTGGCCCTGCGCTTCGAGCTGTTGTAAGGGGTTCATCGGGATTCGGACCTCCGGGCCAGCATCAGGAACTCCTCGCGCGTGCGCGCGTCGGTACGGAAGCGTCCCAAGAGCGCGCTCGTCACGGTCGGGGAGAGCTGGCTCTGGACGCCGCGCATCTCCATGCACAGGTGGCGGGCGTGGAGGACGACGCCGACCCCGGTCGGCTTGAGCTTGCGCTGCAGGGTGTTGGCGATCTCGAGCGTCATGCGCTCCTGCACCTGCAGGCGGCGCGCGAAGACCTGGACGATCTTCGGGATCTTCGAGAGCCCGACGACCTTCTTGTCCGGGATGTAGCCGACGGTGGCCTTGCCGAAGAACG
>SCTT01000008.1 GCA_004322435.1 bacterium | reverse complement strand
GGCCCCCCGATCGACGACGCCCCCCGCGGGGGGGCGTCGTCCCCTCCGCGTAACGGCGGAATTCTGGACTATCGCTCCGCCGGGCGCGCGCGCAGCGCGCGCCGGAAATGCCTTCGCCGAACTGTCATGCACTTAGTCGTTGACGGCGGAGCGATGGTCAAGAATTTGGGAGGAATTGTTCGAATCCGCTCCGCCATCGATCCAAATTTCCCGCCGTTGAGGAGAGGGACGCTCGGTCCCCCGCGGGGATCGAGCGGAATTAGGGGGCGAACTCGTTAGTTCTTGTACGGCCAGAGCCCGCTGTAGCAGTACTGCGCGGGCAGGTCCCGCATCTCGCCGTGGACGCGGCCTTTGCCGTAGATGATGGCCGACTTGCGGGAGTGCACGTCCACCACGAAGCGGCGGCGCACGTGGCGCAGGCGCAGATCGCGCACCTTCTCGAGCTTCCGGAGGTTCGAAGCGTTGGGGTTCGCCTTGGCCCAGGCCTTGAAGTCGGTCACGTCCTCGTCGTGCAGGCCGCCGTTCTGGACGGCCACGTCGAACATCATCAGGTAGGCGCGCAGCTCCTTGACGCCGATCTGGGCCTCTTCGGCGAGCGCCTGCTCGTGGAGCCACGTCGCCGCGGCGATCTGGATGGAGACGTACTCGGGCGTCTTGGCCATCGTCACGAGCTCGGCCTGCCAGACCGGGTCGAACTTCCCGCCCACGTAGAGGTTCTGGCGGGCCCAGGCGACCCCGGCGGCGGCGGAGGGGGACATCAGGATCTGCCCGGGCTTGGGCTCGTCTAAGGGGTTGTTGGCGCCGGGCGCCTGGGGGGTCTGGGGGGGCTGCCAGGCGGCGAGCATCGCCAAAAGGGAGGTCAGATGGGCGGGGCTGAAGACGTTGGCGAGGACGGCGGGGTGCTTGTCGCGCAGCTTGACCAAAAGCGGCTGCAGGGAGCCCTGGCCGAGGTTCTGGTTCAAGAGCCCCAGGCTCACGCCTTGGTCGTCGAAGTCGTCGGTGATGTTGCCCCAGCCGTCGCCGCCCTCGAAGCTGCCCGAGACATTGAGCGCCAAAGAGAGCGCCAGCTTGTCTTCGTAGGCGAAGGAGCCCGGCCAGGTCACGCCCGAGAAATCCAGGCCCGAGCAGACGCTGGGCGGAGCGGGAGGGGTCACGGGGGCGCGCGGGGTTTGCGCGAAGGGGCGGACCGAGAAGGCGCCGGCGGAGGAGAAGGCCCGCTCCGAGGACGCGCGCAGGGCTTCCTGGGCGGAGGCCCCCGGGGTCAGGGCCAGAAGGAGCGCCAACAGCGGCATTTGGAAAGCATAGCACGTGACGGGCGTCGGAGAACCCCGGCCGCATAACTCGTACAATGCCCCCCATGGACTGGACCCTTTTGCAGCACGTGTCGCGCTCGATGTACCTGTCCTTGCGCGTCCTGCCCGAGCCGGTGCGCGCCGGGATGGGGCTGGGGTACCTTCTGTGCCGCGCCGCCGACACCATCGCCGACACGCGCGTGGTGCCGAACGCCGAGCGCCGCCAGGTCCTCGAGGAGTTCCGGTCCGCCTTCGACGGCCAGTGGGTCCCGGCCCTGTCGCCGACGGCGGCCCTGGCCGAGCACCAGGCCAGCGAGGCCGAGCGGGAGCTTCTGAGCCGCCTGGGCGAGTGCCTGGGCCTGTGGGCGGCGCGCCCCGAGGCGGAGCGGCTGCTCATTAAGGAAGTCGTCCACTCCGTCATCGACGGGATGCGGATGGACTTGGACCTCTTCCCGGCCGACGACGAGAAGGGCGTGCGGGCCCTGCCCTCCGCGGCGGACCTGGACCGCTACTGCGCGCTCATCGGCGGCGGCCCGGGCCTGTTCTGGACGCGCCTCCTGCGCCTGAACGTGCCGAGCCTCCGGGGCGCCCCCGCGGCGCTCGAGGAGCAGGGGCTGCGCCTGGGCAAGGGCCTGCAGATCACGAATATCCTGCGCGACGTGCCGAAGGATCTGCGCCTCGGTCGCTGCTACCTGCCGGGGCCCGAGCTCAAGGCGGCAGGCTTGGCGCCCGAGGACCTCTTAGACCCCAAGGCCGCGCCCAAGCTCCGTCCGGTCATGAAGACCTGGCTGCGCTGGGGCCTCGAGCACTTGGACCAGGGCCGGGGCTACGTGGTCGCGATGCCGTCTTTGCGCCTGCGGGCGGCGGCGGCCTGGCCGCTCTTGTTGTCCTTGCGGACGCTGTCTTTGGTCGGGCGCTCCGAGCGCCTGCTCGAGCCCGGCTCGGGGGTCAAGGTCTCGCGCCAGGAGGTCTACGGGCTTTTGGCCGCGACGCCCTGGACGCTGTCCTCCGAGTTCCGCTTCAACGCCCGCTACGACCAGTCGCGCGCGGATCTCGCCGCGATTCTCTGACCGGACCGAGGTATACTCTCCGTCGGAGAACCCCCATGAACCTGCTCGCCCTCGCCCTTTCCCTGACCTTCGCCGGACCCGCCTCGGCCCAGCCGCGCCGCGGCGACCGCCTGCCGGACTGCCACCGCGTGGCCGACCGGCTGGGCCTCTCCGACGCGGAGCGCGAGCGCATGTGCGGCGGGGACCGCTCCGAGCTCCCGCCCATCCCCGGCGTGCCGCAGCGGCCGGCCGAGCCCTCGGGCTGCACCGAGCGCTGCCAGCGCTTCGACGACTGGGGGAAATGCCTCTACCGGACGCGCTGCGAGCGCGAAGCCCTGTGCCTCAAGGAGACGGTCTGCGACCGCTTCGACGACTGGGGCAAATGCCTCTCCGAGGCCGCCAAGACCTCCTGCCGCACCGAAGGCCGCCGGCCCGTCTCCTCCTCCTGCGAGGCGCGCTGCCAGCGCTACGACGACTGGGGCCAGTGCCTGCACATGCCCTCCTGCGCCTGGGACGGGGAGTGCATGACGAAGACCTCCTGCGACAAGTTCGACGACTGGGGCAAGTGCCTCTTCGAAGGCTCGACGCTGTCCTGCCCGGCCTTCGGGCGCGGCCGCCGGCCCGTCTCCTGCACGGAGTCGTGTCAGAAGTTCGACGACTGGGGCAAGTGCCTGTTCCGCACGCGCTGCGAGAAGGACGGCGGGTGCCTGCGCGAGACGGCCTGCGAGCGCTTCGACGACTGGGGCGCGTGCCTGAGCGAGGCGTCCCGCCTCGTCTGCGACTGAGACCCTACCGGTTGCGCGCCAGCCAGTCCCAGAACTCGGGGCTCAGAGCGCGGTAGTAATCCCGAAGGCCGGGCTCGGAGAGCGACTCGAAGAGGGGCCGGAAGTTCCGCGCCGCCTCGCGCGCCGCGGGACCGTCCTGCCCCGCGAAGAACGCCGCCGCGGCGGCTTCAAAGGCGGCGTAGAACTCGGCTTCACGGCCTCGAAACGCCGCGATCGGGAGACCGGCCGCCTCCTTGGTCCCGGCGGGGCCCATCTCCGTCGCGGGCTCGGCCTTCGGCAAGGGGACGCGGCTCGAGCACGTGACGGCACCCGACGCCGGGTCGAGCTCGGCGGAGGCCGAGGGGGCGAAGGCCTTGGCCTCCGAGGGGCCGCGGCCTCCGACGGCGGAGAGCGGGAAGAAGAAGAATCGGAAGCGCGGCCCCTGCGAGGTCAAAGACGGCACCGGCAGCGACTGGCCGTCCTGCAGCGCGACTCGCCTCGGGCAGTCCCCCCCGTAGCGGACGCGGCGGGCCGCCTTCTGGAGCCCGGAGCCGGGCGCGGCCGCCGCGGCGGACTGGGCGAGCGCGAGGGCCAGGGTCAGGAGGGTCACTTGAGATACACCCGCTGGAGGTCGTCGGCGAGCCAAGCGCCTTCGAAGGCCGCCGCCTCGACGTATCGCCCGACCTCCCCGGTGGCGGGGTCGTTGATGTAATAGCCGAGCACGGGGCCGTCTTTGGCGACGACGGCGGAAGTGACGGCCACGGTGTGCATCCCGCCGTTGCGCGACCAACCCGCCAGAAGGCCCGCATCAAGGGTCACCGCGGCGGCCTTGCCCGCGGCGAACACGGCCAGGAGCTCCTTGCGCGCGGCGGGGAGTTCGGCCTCCGCGCCGGCGCCGCCCGGGGGGAGGGCGGCGTTGACGACCTCCCGCCGGGAGTGGCGGCTCAGGAGCTCCCCGATCCCCCGGGCCGTGAGGCCTCCGGCGGCGCCGGACTTCGCGCAGGAGATGTCCCCGAGCTTCTTGTCCTCGAAGTCGAGGATGGTGCAGCGTCCCGTCCGCGGTTCGTAGCCGTAATGGCAATAATCCCCGGGCTCGGGTCTCCCGCAGGGCCAGGCGTTGAGGAAGAGCCCCTCCGCGAGGGCGTCGCGCAGAAGTTCGCCCTCGTTTCGAGAGATGCCGACCCGCCAGAGCAGGTGGCCGACCGTGACGATCGCGCACGTGGCTCCCTCCTGCTTCGAGAAATCACGTCCCTTGAGGTCCGGGTCGCCGATGCGCTCGGCCTTTCCGGAGGCGACCGCCTCATGGACCGGGGCCCGCGACTCGGGGTAGAGGGGCAAAGCGGCCCACTTGGCCTCGAATTCCGGGATATCCAGGCCGCGCAAAGCGCGCGCATCGGGCGCGCCCCTGGCGGCGGCGGGCGAGGCGGGCGCGTCGGGAGGCGGCTGTGGGACGGGCGGAGGTGTTCCGCGCGCCCCCAGCATCGCGCCGTCCCGGTCGAAGCCTCCGGCCCCGGCGGCCTTCACGGCCTCCGCACCGCCGTCCTGCAACCGCGGGGAATCGCGCGGGGCCGGAGGCCGCGGGGACGGGTGCTCTTCTCCTTCGACTGTCCTCCAGTCGCGGCGGTCGGGCGCGGGGTCGGTCCGCTCCGGCGCCGGGGTCGGCGCCGGCGTCGGGGGCTTGGGGCGGCTGCGGTCGGTCGGCATGAAGTTGAGCGACTTGGCCTCGGCCTGCGGCCGGACGGGTTCCTTACCGCAGTCGTCCCGATCGACGTAGTCGGGTTGGGCCGAAGGGCCGCCGCATTTGGCGTCCCACTCCTTTTTCGAGGAGCGGTAATAGGCCAGGCGCGACTCGTAGAGCTTGCCCATGTCGTAGCTGGGGCGCGAAGGGCACAGCAGGCCCGTGATGTGCTCGGCGCACCAGGCCTCCTCGGGCTTCCCCTTGAGCCTGGCCAGCGCGCGGCGGCGCTCGGACAGCTCGCCCGAGCCGCGTTCCGGCGGAGCGGGTTCGGCCCCGAGCTTCTTGAACTCGAGCTCTTTGGCCGGGCGCTGCGACAGCGATTTGAACTGGAGCGCCTCCATGAACTTCCGGCCCATGAGCTTCTGGAGCAGTTCGTCGCGGTCGGCTTGGAACTTCCTCCGGCGCGCCTCGTCGCGCTCCGCCTGCTGGGCGCGCTCGAGCTCGAGGATGCGCAGGCGCTGGGCCTCCTGCGCGGGGTCGGGGTAGGCGCGTTGCGAGAACATCCCGCCGATGAACCCCGAGACCACGGCGTTGAACGCGCCGAGGGCCGCTTGGTCCCCCATCGACAGGCCGGGGACGGCCAGGGGCATCCCCCCGGCGGCGGGGCCGTCGTCGCAGTTCCTGCCGAACATCCTTTGGCAGCAGACGTTCCGGTCGCAGCTCGGGTTGGGGGAGAGGTCGGCGCACTGGCAGTCCGCCAGGGCGTCCAGGGCCGGCCCGGTCAAGGCCGCGCAGGTCAGGACCGCGGCCCGCAAACGCCTCATTTCTTCTCTCGGGCCCGCTCGTAGACCTCGCGCTTGGTCTTCGCCTTCGCCCGCCGCGGGGCGGCGGGAACAGGCTCCTCGTCGTCTCCGCCTTCGACGGCCGAGCCGCCGGAGAGCTCCGAAGCCACTTCGAGCTCGACGATCTTCTGCTTGACGTCGGCGGCCTCGGGGGCGTCGGGGGCGGCCAGCAGGAAGCGCTTGAAGCTGGCGGCCGCCTCGCGCGGCCGTCCCGCCTTCTCCCGGGCCAGGCCCAGGTTGAAGTGGGCTTCCGACCACCAGGGAGCCGCCGCGGCGGCCAGTTCGAACTCGCCGGCGGCGCGCGCGAAGCCGTCGGCCCCCGACGCCAGCTTGACGAAGGCTTGCCCGCGGTCGGCGTGCTTCTGGGCCTCGGCCGGTATGGCGAGGTTCCCGAGCCGGGCGGCGTCGACGAGCTTGAGGAAGAGGCGTTCCTTCGCGGGGTCGGCGTCCGGGACGGCGCGGTAGGCTTCGGCGTAGGTCGCCACGGCCTGGGCGGCCCGTCCCTGCCCGGCCGCGGCGTCGCCGGCCCGCTCGCTCCGGTCGAGCCGCTCCTTTTCAGCCGTCCGGCGGTAGCGGATGAAATCCGCCGAGCTCGTAAGGCTGCCGAGGGCGGCGCTCAAGGCCTCGGCCCAGGCCTCCTGGGCCTGGTAGGTGCGGGGTACGGTGCGGGAGACCGAGGCCTCCGACAGCGTCCGGGCCGCGCCGGCGTCAAGCAGGCGGGCCGAGACCTCCACGGTGACGGCGCCCTGTTGAGGAGGTGTGAACATCGGCCAGATCTGCCAGAACGCAATGTATTGGAGGATGCACTCGGGCTGATACGTGAAGCGCGGAGCGTCGAGCTCGAGCAGGGCGTCATAGCGGCCCGCGGCCGCCGCCTTGTCGTCGGCCAGCTCGACGGCTTTGAAGCGGTCGGCCGCGGCGGCGTAAGCCAGGCGGCCGAACTCCTCCTCGTAGGGGACCGCCAAGAGCGTCGTCCCGAAAACGCACCGGCCCCGCGTCGCGGCGGAAGGCAGGGCCGTCTTGGGGGGCAGCAGGAGGCCGACCCGCAGGGGGAGGGGGGCTTTCCTCGAGGCGGGTACGGAGAAGCCGGGTTCGAATTCGACCTTCCGGTTGGCGGTGCAGGCGGTCAGTGCGGCGGCGGCCGCAAGCAGGCACGGGAGAAAGCTCTTCGGCATACGGCGCTCCTGGGCGCGGGGGCGCGTCCGCCGGCCAGGATAGAAAAAATCGGCCCGCGCGGAGCAGCGGCCGCCGGGGGCGCGCCCAATTGTTAAAATCGGTCTCCATGCGACGCCGCGTGCCTGCCCTCCTGCTGCTCTGCGCCGTCGGCTGCGTCCCGGCCCCTCACAAGGCGGCCCTCAGGGGAGACACGAGCCGGGTGCTCGAGCTGGCCGCGCGCAAGGGCGGGCTCGAGGCCTGCGGCGGCGGGTGCACGGGCGATGTGCGCACGACGACCTTGCTCGGCTGCGCGGCCATCGGCGGCAACGTCGAGACCATGAAGGCCCTGCTCGAGCGGGGCGCCGACGTCGACGGGAAGGCCTGCGGCATGCCTCCCCTCGTCCTGGCGGTCGAACGGCATTGGCATGACGCGGCGCGCCTGCTCCTTGAGAATGGCGCCGACGTCGAGCGGTCCGGCGATCGGCCGAGGGTGCCTCCTCGGATGCAATGGTACGACGTCGAGATGGCGCGTATCCTCCTCGACGCCGGAGCGGACCTCTCGTCGCCCGGGCGCTGCTACTGGAACTTCAAGGAGGTCACGCCGGCCGAGTGCCTGCGGTTCTCCTCTTACGCGCCTCATCTCGAGGCCGCCCGCTTCATCGAGCAGGTCTATTCCCCGGAGAGCAAGCGGAAGCGCGCGCTGGAGCGGCGCCTGGCGTCCTGCCGTCCCAAGCTCAAGGAGGCCGAGGCCGCGGCGGACCGGGCGGCCGGCGCGGGGGAGGCAGGCAGGGCGTTCGCCGGGTACCTTGCTGCGTACGCCGCCTGTCCCGAGGGTTCCGAGCGGGAGCGCGCGTTCGCGAAGCTGCTCGACGTCGCGCGGCTGATGCGGCCCGCTCCGGAGGTCCCGGAGCAGGCGCTCAACCACGCCGAGCGCGCCCAGGCCTTCATCAAGTTCGCGAGGGACGCCGCCGGATTCGCCAAGGCCGCGGCCGAGTATCAAATGGCCGCCGAGCTCGCCCCCTGGTGGGCGGAGGCCTATTTCAACCAGGGGTTGGCGCGCGAGAAGGCCGGCGACCCCCGGGGCGCGGCCGAGAGCTTCAAGAGGTTCCTGAAAGCCGCGCCGGGCGCGCCCGAGGCCGAGGATGTGAGACGGAAGCTCGTCGAGCTCGAGGTGGTCCAAGAGCTCGCGCCCCGTTGATAGGGGCCGGGCCTCCGCGGCTAGCCCTTCTTGCGGAGCAAGGACAGGTACGCCTTGGGCTTCCGAGGCCCTTCGAAGATCCCCGTGCGGAAGTCCTCGAAGTGGAACAGCTTGGCCCACAGGGCCTCGAGCTCGTCTTTCGAGAAGCGGTGCGGCCCCGGCCCCGCGGGCTCGTGGTCGCTGAAGGTCCTCAAGACCACCTTGCCGCCCGGCTGCAGGATGCGCGTCATCTGCGCCACATAGCGCGGGCGGTCCGCCTCGGCCAGCGTGTGAAAGCAGCCGCGGTCGTGGACCAGCGCGAAGGATTCGGCCGGCTCCTTGAGCTTGAGGATGTCGACTTCGCGCAGGGTGACGCGCCCCTGCTGGCCCTCGGCGCGGACGGTCTTGGCGGCGAGCTTAAGGGCCTCGCCCGAGAGGTCCACGGCGAGCACCGACCAGCCGCGCGCGGCCAGGAAGGCCGCGTCGTGGCCCGGGCCGGCCCCGACGTCCAACGCGCGGCCCAGCGGCAGGGCCCCGGCGTCGGCCAGGCGCACCAGGTCCGAGTCCGGGGCTCCCGCGTTCCACGGGAGTTCCTCGGCCTTCACGGCCTTATAGACCCCGTCCCAGCCGCCGTGCTGGTCGACGAGTCCCTTGGGGGCTTCGCTCAATTGGAGGCGGGCGTGTCGACGACGAGGACCGTGCGCTCCTCGGTCGTGGCGTAGCGCGGGGAGCCGTTCTTGGCGCGCGCGACGAGGGTGTGCTCGCCGGACCCGGCCGGGGCCCAGTCGAACCAGTAGTAGCCGACGGCTTCGCGGCAGGGCTGCCAGGGTCCGCCGTCCACGGAGAGCTCGACGACGACCTCGGGCTTGGCGGCGATGCGGACGGCGTAGTGGCCGGGACGGACGGCTTCGCCGGACTGCGGGTACTCGAGGACGACGGCGGGCGCCTTGGCGGCCTTGGGGGCGGCCTTCGGCGCCTTCGCGGCTTTGGGGGCCTTGGCCTTCTTGGGGCCGGTGACGTTCAGGACGTCGAGGGGCGAAAGCGCGGGGGTTTCGGTCTTCTTGCGGCGGACGGCCATGGTCTCCTCCAGCCGGCCCGGGGGCCGGCCTCCGACGGGGACATTATAGGACAAGGGGGGGGTGCAAGGCTTTGACTTAAGTCAAACGGGCCTCTGGCGGGGTCGTTGCGTATTGGTATAAACTCCGCCCATGGCCTTCCCCGTCCAACGCCCCCGCCGCCTGCGCGCCTCGCCCGGCCTCCGGACCATGGTCCGGGAGACCGTCCTGACTCCGGCCGACTTCGTCTTGCCCCTCTTCGTGCGCCCCGGCAAGGGGGAAAAGCGCCCCATCGGCTCGATGCCCGGGCATTTCCAGTGGTCGGTGGACACCGTGGTCGGCCCGGCCAAGGAGGCCGCGAAGCTCGGCGTCCCGGCCGTCATCCTGTTCGGCATCCCCGACAAGAAGGACGCGAAGGCCTCGGGGGCCTACGCCAAGGACGGCATCGTCCAGCGCGCCGCCCGCGCCGTGAAGGCGGCGTGCCCGGACCTGGTCGTCATCGCGGACCTGTGCTTCTGCGAGTACACCGACCACGGGCACTGCGGCATCATCAAGAAGGACGCCGCGGGCTTCGCCTTGGACAACGACCCCACCTTGGAGCTCGTCGCCAAGACCGCCGTCAGCCAGGCCGACGCCGGCTTCGACATCGTCGCCCCGAGCGGCATGGCCGATGGCCAGGTGGGCGTCATCCGGAAGGCTCTCGACGGCTCGGGCCACAAGAACGTGCCCATCCTCGCCTACGCGGTCAAGTACTCGAGCGCCTTCTACGGCCCCTTTCGCGAGGCCGCCGAGTCCCCGCCCCAGTTCGGCGACCGCTCGGGCTATCAGATGGACCCCGCGAACTTCCGCGAGGCCCTGCGCGAGGCGGCCTTGGACGTCGAGGAAGGCGCCGACATGCTGATGGTCAAGCCCGGCCTGCCCTACCTGGACGTCCTGAGCGCGGTGCGGGAGCGCTTCGGCCTGCCGACCGCGGCCTACAGCGTCTCCGGCGAGTACGCGATGGTGAAGGCGGCCGGGAAGATGGGCTGGATGGACGAGAAGCGCACCGCGCTCGAGGTCCTGACCTCGATCAAGCGCGCCGGCGCGGATTTCATGCTGACGTACCACGCGCTCGAAGCGGCGCGCTGGCTGGGGGCCTAGTGCGAAAGTCCAAGGCGCTGTTCGCCGCGTCGAAGAAGGTCATCGTGGGGGGCGTGGATTCCCCGGTCCGGGCTTTCCGCTCGGTGGGCGGCGACCCGGTCTTCGTGAAGTCGGCGCGCGGGTCCCACCTCACGGACGCTGACGGCAAGGACTATGTGGACTTTGTGCTCTCCTGGGGGCCGATGATCCTCGGCCACGCGCACCCCTCCGTGGTGCGCGCCGCCGAGGGGGCGCTGCGCAAGGGCTCGAGCTACGGGGCGCCGACCGAATCTGAGCTCCGCCTCGGCACGGCCATCCGGGACGCCCTGCCCTCGATGGAGCGCCTGCGCTTCGTGAGCTCCGGCACCGAGGCCGTGATGAGCGCGCTGCGCCTGGCCCGCGCCTACACCGGTCGGGAGCTCGTGGTGAAGTTCGTCGGCGGCTACCACGGCCACGTGGACTCGCTCTTGGTCGCCGCCGGCTCCGGCGTCGCGACCTTGGGCCGGG
>SCTT01000081.1 GCA_004322435.1 bacterium | reverse complement strand
GCGTAGCTACGCCCGCAGCACTGAAATTGTGGGTCACGGTTTTCATGCGATTACGGCATGAAATTGCCTGCCGGCCGGCGCAAATATCAACCAATTAATTTTGTCAGTCCCCCCCGGGGCGAGTTGGGGATAAGTCAGAGCCTGGTGGCCCGTGGAGAAGTCCGGGAACCTGGTGCCTTGCGGATTTATTGATTAATCGTTATGATTATAAATAGCAAGGAGTGATTAACATGCCGACCACCCGCGTCATGACCGCACACGTGCCCGCCGCCCTGGCCCGGCAGGTCGACCGCGCCGCCGCCCGCCTGGAGCGGTCCCGCGGCTGGATCGTGCAGAAGGCCCTGCGCAGCTGGCTCAGCCGGGACGAGGCCGAGCGGCGTCTGACCCTCGAGGCCCTGGCCGACGTCGACGCGGGCCGGGTCATCGGCCATAAGGCGGTCGCCGACTGGGCCGCCGGCCTCAAGACGGCCAAGCCCAAGAAGCGCTAGGTTGAAGCTCCAATGGACGTCCAAGGCGCATGACGACCTGTCGCGCCTGCACGCTTTCCTGGCGGAGGGTAGCCCGAAGGCCGCCGCTCGGGCGATCCGGGCCCTGGTCGCGGCCCCTACTCGGCTCCTGACCCACCCGCGCCTCGGCGAGGCGCTGGACGGTTTTGAGCCGCGCGAGGTCCGCCGCATCTTCGTGGGCCGATATGAGCTGCGCTACGAGGTCGCGCCGCGGACGGTCACCGTCCTCCGCGTCTGGCACGCGCGCGAAGACAGGGGCCTTTAGGGCGTCAGGGGTCCGCGCCTACAGCGGGATGTTCCCGCGGTTCTCGTGCTCGCCCGGCCGCCGCTTCTCTCTGAGGAAGCGCAGCGCCCGCGCCACCTTGTGGCGGATCTGGCTCGGCTCGATGACCTCGTCGACCGACCCCGTCGAGGCGGTCTGGTAGGGCGAGGCGAACTTGGCCTTGTACTCGGCGGTCAGCTCCGCGCGGAGCTTGGCGGCCTCTTCGGGGGTCTTGGCGGCCTTGATCGTCTTCGAGTGCAGGATTTCGATGGCGCCGGCCGGCCCCATCACCGCTATTTCCGCGCAGGGCAGCGCGAAGTTGAAGTCGCCGCGCAGATACTTCGAGCTCATCGCGATGTAGGCGCCGCCGTAGGCCTTGCGCAGGACCACGGTGACCTTGGGGACGGTCGCCTCGGCGTAGGCGTGCAGGAGCTTCGCGCCGTGGCGGATGATGCCGCCGTGCTCCTGGGTGACGCCGGGCCAGTAGCCGGGGACGTCGACCAAGGTCAGGATGGGGATGTTGAAGGCGTTCAAGAACCGGATGAACCGGGACGCCTTGTTCGAGGCGTCGATGTCGAGCGCGCCGGCCTTCACCGCCGGGTTGTTCGCGACGACGCCGACGGTGTCGCCGCCCATCCGGATGAAGCCCACGACGATGTTCTTGGCGAAGCGGTCCTGCACCTCGAAGAACTTGTGCTCGTCGGCGATCTGCCAGACGATGTGGTGCACGCGGTAGGGCTTGCGCGGGTCCACCTCGCACATCGCTTCGAGCAGGGGAGTCGTGCGCCGCACGGGGTCGGGGTTGGCGATGCGCGCCGGCCGCTCCCAGCGGTTCTGAGGCAGGAAGGAGAGGAGCTCCTTGACCTGCCGGAAGCAGTCCTGCTCCGAGTTCGCGAGGAACTGGCAGACGCCGGACTTGGCGGAGTGGGTCTTCCCCCCGCCGAGCTCCTCGAAGGTCACCGTCTCGCCGGTCGCGGCCTTTACCACCTCGGGGCCGGTGACGAACATGTTGGAGGAGCCGTCCACCATGAAGACGAAGTCGGTCAGCGCCGGGGAGTACACCGCGCCGCCGGCGCAGGGCCCGAGGATGACGGAGATCTGCGGGATGACGCCGGAGCATTTGACGTTCCGGTAGAAGATCTCCGCGTAGCCGTCCAAGGAGTCGACGCCCTCCTGGATGCGCGCGCCGCCGGAGTCCAACAGGCCGATGACCGGGATGCGGTTCTCGTAGGCCAGGTCCATCACCTTGCAGATCTTCTTGGCGTGCTGGAGGCCCAACGAGCCGCCGAGGACGGTGAAGTCCTGAGAGAAGATGGCCACGTCGCGGCCGCCGATGCGGCCCAAGCCCGTGATGACGCCGTCGCCGGGGATGTGCTTGTCTTTCAAGCCGAACTCGTCGCAGCGGGTCGCGGCCAACAGGTCCAGCTCCTGGAAGCTGTCTTCGTCGAGGAGGTAGTGGACGCGCTCGCGGGCGGTGAGCTTGCCCTTGGCCTTCTGGGCCTGGACGCGGGCGGGGTCGCCCCCCTCCATCGCGCGCTCGATGATCTCGCGCATCTGGCGCAGGGTGGGCGGCGTCTCGCGGCCTTTGCGGCGCTTGTCCTTCGCGGGCTTCTCCTCGATCATCTCTCGCTCCTTGCGGCGTAAGCGACGGTCAGGATCCTGTCCTCGTCGGGCTTGGAATCGAAATGGACGGCGGGCGAACCGAGCTTCTCCCAGCACGCCTTCGCGTTGTTGTGGAGCTCGAGCCGGCGGGATTCCCCGTCGAGCGGGAAGCGGATGTCCCAGAAGCCCACCGACAGGCCCGTGCCGAGCAGCTTCGCCACGGCCTCCTTCAAGGTCCACAGCCGCGTCTGCTCCACCGGGTCGGCCTGCATCCAGGGCGCCCACTCGGAGTCGTGGGCCATGGTCTCGAGGAAGGACTTGGGGCGCGGGGCGACGGTCTCGAGGTCCAGGCCCACGAGCGCCCAGGGCTCGCAGACCGCGGCGGCGCCCCAGCCCGAGGAGTGGGACAAGGACAGCGTCCCCTCGCCCAGGACCGTCCCGTCCGGCAGCCGGGCGAAGGGCATCCCGTCCGGGCGGTTCTCGATGCTGATCTCGCCGGGCTTAAGGTACAGCCCGGCCTGCTGGAAGCGCCAGGACAAGAGGCGCTTGGCGGCGAGCCGGGCGGCGACCCATTCGCGGCGGCGCTTGGCCACCGTGAACTTGGAGGCGACCGCGTACTCGGCCGCCGAGAGGACCTCGGGCTTGAAGCCTTCCTCTATATAGGCGGCGAGGGGCTCGGCCTCCGAAGGGTTGGCGAGGTTCAGCCGGTAGGGCTTCTCGAGGGCGGCGGCTTCGGGGAGGGTGGTCTCTTGAGGGTTCATGAGACCGCGATCATCCGGTAGCCGGTCAGCGTCGCCCAGACCTTCCCGTCCCGGCCCAGCACGCAGGCGTCATAGAGGCTGCGGTCGGCGCCGTCGCCGCCGTCCACGGGTCCGCGCCAGCGGGCGTAGACGAGGAGCTCTTTGGGCGCCTTCGCGGCGTCGTAGACGCGGACGGACTCGATGGAGTCCGGCAAGGTCATCTTCTTTCGCACGTGCAGGTCGCGGTAGCCGCAGGTCTGGAACGCCGCTTCGATGAGCATCGGCTGGAACATGAGCGCCCGGCCGCCCTTGTCCCACAGAGGCTCCGCGGGGGCCCGGTAAAGGCCCACGAGCTCGGTCTCCCCCACGGCCAGGATGCCGGCCAGGACCTGGAAGCGCGGGCCGTGGAAGTAGGCCTCGTAGACGGCCTTCGCCGGGACGACCGGCTTGTCGGCCTTGAGCGTCTTCACGTACGCCTGCGCGCGCGCGGCGACGTCCCCGTGCGCGGCGGACTCGTCGACCCGCGCGGTGAAGTGCGTGCGCGGCGCGCCGAGCTTGATGCCCTGCGGCGAGACGAAGTCCGACTCGATGCGCATCTCGGGCGCGTCTCCCGACACGGTCCGGACCGTGATCGGGCGCTGGCGCAGGAGCTTGATGGGCAGCGCGAAGTGCACGTCGGCGAGCGCCGCGGGAGCCTTGCCCAGCTTCTTGGCCGCGGTCTCGACGAAGAGCTCGAGGCCCATCACGCCCGCGACGTAGGGCGTGCCGGAGATGGCGTGGTCCTTGAGCCAGGGGTCCGACTCCAGGCTGAAGGTCTTGCCGGTCTTCGTGCCGTCGCCGTTGGTGGAGAGCACGGTGTCGAAGAGCGGGGCGTCGGAGAGCGCGCCGAGGTCCTTGGGCCCTTCGACCCTCACCCCGCCCTCTCCCGAACTCGGGAGAGGGAGAGCGGGAGCCTTGGCCCCCTCTCCCGCTTGCGGGAGAGGGCTGGGGTGAGGGGCGCCCGATGAACCGCCCGCCATCACGAACCCGATGACGTGGCGCAGGGTCGGGTAGTCCTTGAGCGAGAGGTTCTCGGACTTCGCGATGTTGTAGTTGTCGCGGATCATCCCGATGAGCTCGGCCTGCTTGACGGTGTCGATGCCGAGGTCGGCCTCCATGTCGAGGTCGAGCTCGAGCATCTCGGGCGGATACCCCGTCTTTTCAGTGACGAGCGCCAAAATCTCCTTCGTGACCTCCGCTTCATCCCTCATCGGGCTCGGCGAAGCCTGGGCCGGAGCCGGAGCGGGCGTCGACCCGCCGTTCGCCCGCGCAGGCTCCGGCGCAGGCTTCGCCGTCTCCCCTGCCGCGGCGATGAGGCCCTCGGCGTCTAGCTTCCCGAGGGCGCCGGCGACCAGCACCTCGTGAGCGTCGGCGTCGCCGAGCATGACATCCAGCATCAGGCGCACGCCTTCGGCGGGAGGCATGAAGTCGACGCCCTGCGACTTGAGGAACGCCTCGACCGAGCCGCGCGTCGCCATGCCGATCTCTGCGAAGGCCGTCAGGTCGAAGGTGACGGCGGGCGTCGGATAGAGGCCGCCCGCCCCGCGGCGCTTCGAGTTCATCGAGGCGGAGAGCTTCGCGAGGAAGTCGCTCGCCGCGGCGTAGTCGGCCTGGCCGACGTTGCCGAAGCGGCCCACGACCGAGGAGAAGAACGCCCAGCGCTGGCCGCGCACCGGCGGGATGCTCTTTAAGAGGTTGAACGCGCCGTGGGCCTTGGCCCGGTAGACGCGGTCGAAGTCCTCGACCTTCTTGTCGGCGAGGAGCTTGGATTCCTCAAGGCCCGCCGCGTGGACGACGTAGTCGACGCGGTTGTGCGCCTTGAGCGCGGCCTTCACGGCCTTGGCCACCGACGCCCCGTCGGCCATGTCGGCCTGCAAGTACATGACCTTCGAGCCCAGGAGGCTCATCGCCTCGATGGAGCGGTGCAGGTCGCAGGCCTTTTTAACCTTGGAGAACTCCCTCTCGAGCAGCGCGGGCGTGGCCTTGACCGTCTTGTCCTTCTTCAAGTCCTCCCACATCCGCTGCTTCATCGCGGCGAGCTCTTCGGCGGACATGCGGACCCAGCTCGCGGCCTGCTTTTCGAGCGGCGTGCGGCCGAGCAGCACGAGCGCGCACTTGGAGCGCTTCGCCAGCTCCTTGGCGAGCTCGGCGCCCAGGCCCTGCCCGCCGCCGGTGATGAGGACGACCGAGCGGCTGGTGACCTTGCGCGGGGCTTCCGCGGGAGAGACCCGGCGCGCGAGGCGCAGGGCCCGCCGGACGCCGTTCTGCCAGCCGACCTCGAGGCGCGGGTCGGAGGAGACGGTCTCCGCCAAGGCCTGTTGGGCCATGTACGCGGGCTCGGCCGAAGGGTCGAAGTCCACCGCGCGGACGGTCAGCGACGGGATTTCTCGCGCCAGCGCCTTCGCCAGGCCCGTCATCGCGCCGGCCAGCGGCGCGAACTCGACGGTCGGGGTGCAGCCGTGGTCGCCGCCGGCCTTCGTCACGACGACGGCGAAGGCGCCGGGGGCGGCCAGGTCCTTGGCGAGCGTCTTGGCCGCGAGGAACAAGGAGCGCGGGCCGCGGCGGTACGCCTTGTCGAACTCCGCGGGCGCCTGGGCCCCCGCTTCGGCCGCAAAGTCGGCCAGCGCGGTGACGTCGATGAGGCCGCCGCAGGGGCGGTCCTTGAGCGCCTTGCGCAGCACGGCCTCGGCCTTTTCGAGCGCGGGCCAGTCGGTCTTGACCGCCATGGCCTCGCCGCCGGCGGCGGCCACCGCGTCCACGAAGGGCTTGGCCTGTTCGGGGTCGGCGGCCAGCACCAGCACGGGGGCGGCCTTGTCGAGCTTCGGGGTCCCGGCCGTCGCGGGCCGGTCGTAGGCCTCGAGCGCCCAGGTGGAGAAGCGCTCGTCGGCGGCGGGAGCGGCCGCCGCTTGCGGGCGCGGGGCCTCGTCTTCGGGGACGTCGACCCTCACCCTTCCCTCTCCCGCTTGCGGGAGAGGGTTAGGGAGAGGGGCGGGCGCGCTTCCCCCGCCTGCCATGACGAAGCGGATGACGTGGCGCAGGGTCGGGTAGTCCTTGAGCGAGAGGTTCTCGGACTTGGGGATGTCGTACTTGTCGCGGATGATGCCGATGAGCTCGGCCTGCTTGACCGTGTCGATACCGAGGTCGGCCTCCATGTCGAGGTCGAGCTCGAGCATCTCGGCGGGGTAGCCGGTCTTCTCGGTCACCATCGCGACCACTTCTCGAGTGACGGCCGCTTCGTCCCTCATCGGGCCCGGCGAAGCCTGGGCCGGCGCCGGAGCGGGCGTCGACCCGCCGTTCGCCCGCGCAGGCGCCGGCTCAGGCTTCGCCGTCTCCGCTGGCGCCGTCTCCCCCGCCGCCGGCTGCGCCGTCCCGCCCCCCATCACGAACTTCACCACGTGGCGCAAGGTCGGATAGTCCTTGAGCGAGAGGTTCTCGGATTTGGCGATGTTGTAGGTGTCCCGGATGATGCCGATGAGCTCGGCCTGCTTGACGGTGTCGATGCCGAGGTCGGCCTCCATGTCGAGGTCGAGCTCGAGCA
>SCTT01000080.1 GCA_004322435.1 bacterium | reverse complement strand
GCTCTTCCGATCTGTTGGGGCGCATGGTCGAGGAAGGCTTCATCACCAAAGACGACGAGAAGAAGGCCCTGGCCGTGCCCGTGCCCTCGAGCCGGCTGGCCGTCCTCGGCATGCAGGCCCCGTACTTCGTCGAGTACGTGCGCCGCCAGCTCGAGCCCAAGTACGGCTACAACACGCTCTGGCGCGGCGGCCTGGCCATCCACACCACCTTGGACCTCAAGATGCAGCGGATCGCCGAGGAGGAGATGGAAAAGGGGCTCTCGGCCTTCGACCTGACGGCCCGCAAGGAGTGGGAGCAGCAGCTCAAGGAGGACCAGGACGCCGGCATCGACCCGCCGTCGGTGTCGACCTCTCCGCCGGCCGACATCCAGGGCGTCTTCGTCGCCCTCGAGGTGAAGACCGGGGCCGTCAAGGTGATGATCGGCGGCCGCGGCGACCAGTTCAACCGCGCGGTGCAGGCCCAGCGCCAGCCCGGCTCCACCTTCAAACCCTTCGTCTGGGCGACCGCGCTCAACTCCGGGATGACCGCGGCGACCTTGGTCGAGGACATGCCGCTGGCCTACTACTACGACGGCCGCGACTGGCGCCTGCTCGAAGGGGCGACCGACCAATACGCGATCAACCTGGCGACCTCGGTGTTCAAGGACTCGACCGACTTCAAGGTCTGGGTGCCCAACAACTTCGACAACAAGTTCACCGGCGTGATGACGCTGCGCACGGCGCTGGCGATGTCGCGCAACGTGGCCTCGGTGCGCCTCATCGAGCACGTGGGCCCGCCCAAGGTCGTCGAATTGGCCCACAAGGCGGGCATCCAGTCGCGCCTGTCGCCGGTGCTCTCGCTGGGGCTGGGCTCCTCCGTCGTCAGCCCCCTCGAGATGGCCAACGCCTTCATGACGTTCGCCAACGGCGGCATCCACGTGAAGAGCTTCTCGGTCTCCCACGTCGAGGACTCCCACGGCAAGATCCTGAACCGCCACGTGCCGACCGAAGACGAGGCGCTCTCGCCGCAGACCGCCTACCTCATCACGAGCCTGCTCAAGGCCGTCGTCGAGGGCGGCACCGGCGTGCGCGCGAAGGAGCTCAAGCGCCCGCTGGCCGGCAAGACCGGCACCACCAACGAGAACAAGGACCTGTGGTTCGTCGGCTACACGCCGGACCTGGTCGCGGCGGCCTGGATGGGCTACGACGACGCGACCTCGCTGGGGCGCAAGCTCTCGAGCGGCTCGACCTTGGTGCCCTGGTGGACGGCCATCATGAAGCGCCTCTTGGCGGAGACGCCCTCGCGCGACTTCCCGGTCCCCGACGACATCGTGTTCTCGAAGATCGACTCGGAGACGGGGTTCTTGGCCCTGCCCACCTGCACCAAGCGCTCGGTCGTCGCCTTCAAGAAGGGGACCGAGCCGACCGCGTTCTGCCCTTACGACCACACGAAGCCTTTGGAGCTGCGCGCGGACTTCGCGGTGTCGGGGCAGCTGCCGGGCGCCGGGGTCGAGACGAGCACCGACACCTTGCCCGCGCTCCAGCCGCCGTCCACGGACCTGCCCACCGACCTGGAGCTCGAGAACCTGGAGCCGGAACCTTAGGCGGTGTCAGTGTTTCGGAACTTTCGGAAGTCGAGGGGCGGGGAAGTTCCGAAACTTCCGAAACACTGACACCCGGTCCTTAGAGGTAGACGCGCGGCAGGCGGGAAGACGCCGCGGTGCGCCGGACCGGCAAAGACACCACGTCCCCGAGGCGCACGCCCGGCACGCCGGTCACGTCGAGCAGCACGTGCGAGATGCCGACGCGCCCGACGAAGAACGCCTTGGCCCCGCGCAGGCGCCCGTAGTAGCGGAACGGGCTCATGAAACCGATGAAGCGCTCCGCGGGCTCCATCGCCAGCCCGTCCGAGTAGCCGACCGGCAGCGCCGCGACCCGCATCGTGCGCGGCGCCAGATACTCCGAGGAGTAGCCGATGGAGCGCCCCTTCTGCACCGTCCGGAGCGACACGACCCGCGCTTTCAGCGCGAAGGGGTCCTCCACCTTGGCCTTCTTCGTGCGGTCGATGCCGTAGAGGAGGTTCCCGACGCGGGCCAGGTCGAAGCGGCGGTGCGGAAAGTCCAGCAAAATGGAGGAGTTGGCCGCGTGCACCGCGAGGCCGGGGGCGGCGATGCGGGCCTCCTCGGCGACGCGCGCGAAGCGGCGCAGCTTGTCCTCGGCCTCCACCGCGTTCTTGCCGGGCACGTAGTCGAGGTGGGCCGACAGGCCGGCGGCGCGGACGCCGGAGAGGCGGGAGAGGGAGCTCAAAAAGCCCGCGGCCTCGGCGGGGGGGAGGCCCCAGCGCCCCAGGCCGTAGTCGAGGTCCACGTGGAGCGGCACCCGGCGGCGGCCGCCCCAGCGAGACAGCGCCTTGGCCAGGTCCGGGCCGTCCACCGTCGCCTCGACGCTGAGGCGGGCGGCTTCGCGGGCCTGGGCGGGCAGAGGCGGGGCCATCACGAGGATGCGCCCCTTGAGGCCCGCCTCGCGCAGTTCGGCGGCCTCCTCGAGGGTCAGCACTCCCAACCCGGCGGCGCCTTCCTGGAGGGCCAGGCGGCCGATCCGGACGGCTCCGTGGCCGTAAGCGTCCGCCTTGACGACGGCGAGGAGGCCGGTCTGTGGACCCAGGACCCTGCGCACCCAGCGGATGTTCCGCCGGACCGCGCCGAGGTCGATTTCGACCCATTTGAGCATAGGGGAGGTCATTTGGAAAGTGACGGGATTATATAGAATATACCTAGCTGTGACCCTCGTAGCCGTCGGCCTCAACCACCAGACCTGCCCCCTTGCCGCGCGTGAACGCCTGGCCGCCTTGGGCGCGGCATCCGCCCGGGAGGCGCTCGCCGCCCGCGGCTGGCGCGAGGTGGTGGTGCTCGCCACCTGCAACCGCTTCGAGGTGTATGCGGTCGGCCTCGCCGCCCCCGAGGAGCTGGAGCGCTCTCTGGCCGCCTTCCTCGACGCGCACGCCGGGGGGCCCGTGTCGCAGCACCTGACCCGGTTCGCCGGGGCGGAGGCCGCGCGGCACCTGTTCGCCGTCTCGTCCGGGCTCGACTCCTTGGTCCTCGGCGAGTCCGAGATCCTCGGCCAGGTCAAGACCGCCTACGAGGCGGCCTTGGAGAGCGGCACGACGGGCAAGCTCACGAACGTCCTCTTCCAGCGCGCGCTCTTCGTCGGCAAGGCCGTGCGCGGGCGCACCGGCA
>SCTT01000079.1 GCA_004322435.1 bacterium | reverse complement strand
GTCCTTCGACCCCGCCAAGCGCCTCGACGGCTACGCCTACGACGCCGAGAAGGGCACCGTCCGCGTGATGGTGGCCGCCAACCGCTCGGTGGAAACCGACCGCATCCGCTCGGCCGGCGACGGCGACGCGGTGCTGGCCGAGGCCGGCCTCGACGCCTCCCTCTTCTCCACCTACGGCGCGAAGGTCGTCCGGGCCGTGGACAACCTGGTGACCGTGGACGTGCCCCTGCCCCAGGCGATGGCGCTGGGCCTCGCCCTGAAGGACCAGGGGCTCGAGAGCCGGCCCGCCCGCATCTTCAAGGCCGCGATGGGCGCCTTGGCCTCGCCGGTCGGGGCGCTGCTCGGCGGCCAGTTCCTCCCCATCCCTTCCGAGGCCACGGCCGCGGCGCTGGCCGCGCTCCCGAAGCTCGTCGAGGCGCGTTCTCTGACCGAGTCCGACGCGCTCGAGCGCGCCGGGATGCGCGGCAAGGGCTCCTTGGTCGGCATCATCGACTCCGGCATCGACCCCGAGCACCCCGACTTCAAGGACGCCGAGGGCAACAGCCGCATCGCCTCGTATCTGGACTTCACCGGCGAGGGCAAAGACGACGTCATCGGCCACGGCACGCACGTCGCCGGCACCATCGGCGGGACCGGCGCGGCCTCGGGGGGCGACTACCGCGGCACGGCCGACCAGACGCGCTTTAAGGTCGCCAAGGTGTTCGGCACGAAGGGCGAGACCGACGAGAGCGTGCTCTTGGCGGCGATGAAGTGGATGACCGGCGGCGGGGACGCCGGCCCCAAGGTCGACCTGCTCAACATGAGCCTGGGCGGCCCCGGCGACCCGAACGTGGACCCCTTGAGCTCGATGGCCAACCGCCTGACCGCCAAGGACAAGATCCTCGTGGTGGCCGCGGCCGGCAACGAGGGCCCGTGGACGAGCTCGGTGGGCTCCCCCGGCAACGCCCGCTACGCTTTGACGGTCGGCGGCGTCAACAAGGAAGGCAAGGTGGCCTTCTTCTCCTCGCGGGGGCCCATCGTCGACGACCAGCACCGCGAGCTCTACGGCAAGCCCGACCTGCTGGGCGTGTCGGGCGACGTGGACCTCTCCCGCGTGCAGCCGCCGACCTTGATGGCCGACGGGACCCAGCCGGCCGCCCGGGCCGGCCTGGCTTCGCTGGCCGCCGCTCCCGCCCAGGAGTCCTGCATCTACGCGCCCGGCGTCATCGCGCCGCGCTCGAGCCACGACCCCGACCAGGCCTGCGCCGTGGCCGGCAACTCCGGCTACCGCTACATGTCCGGGACCTCGATGGCGACGCCCGAGGTGGCGGGCATGGCCGCCGACGTCATCGCGTACCTCAAGTCGCAGGGCTACGAGGTCGACCCCTTCCAGGTGAAGGCCGTGCTGATGGAGACCGCCGGGACCTTGGCCGCGGAGTCGAAGGACGTCCAGGGCGCCGGCCTCGTCAACGGCACCCGCCTCGTGCAGGCCGTCATCGACCGCGTGAAGCGCGGCCTCCCCATCGGCAACGTGGCCTTCGCGCTGTCGATGCGGCTGACTTCCAAGGACCGCGACTCGCTCTCCCGCCAGAACCGCTACCAGCTGACGCCGCTGGGACTGCTCGACGCCTCCACGGGCCGCCTGGTCCGCGACGAGGTGGAGATCCAAGCGGCGCTGGACGCCATCCGCAAAGCCCCCCCCACCCAGACCGCCGCCCTCCCGCCGGTCGAAATCCTCCCCGGTTAATTAGGAAGTTGGTGTCAGTGTTTCGGAACTTTCGGAAGTTGCCATCCCGCTGACTTCAAATACGGCGGAATTTACGCGCCTCGGGCCCGTGGCTTCGCCGAAGTTCCGAAAGTTCCGAAAGACTGACACCGGATTCAGCTTCGTCTTAGGTCGATGAGGCGCTTGGGGCTGCACCATTGCCGCGCGCACTGGCCGGCGAGGTCTTTGAGAGGGGCGGGCGCGTTAGGGTCGGCCAGCACGGCCTGGTAGTCCTCGCGGGCCTCCTTCATGGCCCGGCGGCCGTCGCGCGCGAAGCCGCGGACGAGGTGCAGAGCGGAGGTCCAGCCGACAGGGGCCCCGGGGTTCGGGGTGTTGAGGGCCCAGGTCGTCCAAGCCTCGGCGGCCACGAGCCGCCCCTCCGACACGCAGTCGGCGCCCCAGCTGCCGCAGAGCACGCCCCAGAACTTCCGGCGCAGCGCGACGGGGTCGCCGGCAAGGCCGGCGTACGCCGCGGTCCAGGAGGCCAGCGCCGCGGGCATGTCGCCGTTCGAGGCGGCCATCGCCCCCTCGACGCCGTGGTAGTAGACCGCGTCGGGGAAGTCCTTGCGCATCCGGCGGGTCAAGGCCAGGGCCTTCGCGGGGTCCTTCTCGGTCGTCTGGTAGATGGTCAGCAGGAAGGAGGCGGCCTGACGGTTGGCGAACTGGCCCTTGTCGATGGCGCGCTGGATGCGCTCGAGGCCGCGCTCGCGGTCGCCGCGGGCCAAGAGCAGCGCCCCCAGGCGCAGCACGCCGGGCAGCACCGCGGCCTGGTAGTCGAAGATGCCGAGCCCCAGGTAGGCGTCGTGGAACTCCGGGTCGATCTCGACGCATTTCTTCAGGTACTTGATGGCCTTCTTGCCGTCGAGGTAGGCCTTGAAGAACTGGCCGTTCGTGAGCCGCCACTGGCCGCGCACGCCCAAGGACATCCCGGCGACGAAGTACGCCTCGGCCCGCACGCGGTCCTTGGGCGCCTTGAACAGGCGTTTGGCCTTGGCGACCGCGGCGCGGCTATGTTGGTCGAAGCGCTTGGCGAGCTCCGGCTCGTCGTCGGCGGTGAGGTTCTCGGTCGCCGAGCGCCACCAGAGCTGTCCGGCCAAGAAGAGCTCCCCGTACGGGTTCTCCGGCAGGCGCGTGCGGAACGCGTCGCTAAGCCGCTCGGCCTCGGCGTAGTCGAGCGCGTACATGGCCTTGAGCGAGTCGGTCAGCGTGGGGTCGCCGACCGCGAACGCCGCGTAGCTGTCGGCCAGGTGGGCCGGCAGCGGCGAGTCCTCCCCGATGGAGTCCGCGTCGCCCAAGTCCATGTCCGCCCGGGCGGGAGCGCCGAGCAGCAGGAGGGCCGCCAGGGGCCAGGCCCGGTTCACGCCTCGTCGTCCTCCACGTGGCCGGACGTCACGGTCTTGCGGCGGCGGCCGCCGATGCCGCCCTTGCCGCGCCAGAAGTCCTGGATGACCTTCCAGGCCTGCTCGGCCGTGTCGACATACCTGAAGAGCCTCAAGTCCGCCGGCGAGATGACGCCCTCGGAGGCGAGGTATTCGAAGTTGACGACCTTCTTCCAGAACGAGGGCCCGAACAGGATGATCGGGATGGCGTGCTTCTTGCCGGTCTGGATGAGGGTCAGCGTCTCGAAGAGCTCGTCGAAGGTGCCGAAGCCGCCCGGGAACGCGACCATCGCCCGCGCGCGCATCAAGAAGTGCATCTTGCGCAGGGCGAAGTAATGGAACTGGAAGCTGAGCGCCGGGGTCAGGTACGGGTTCGGGGCCTGCTCATGGGGCAAGGTGATGTTCAGGCCGATCGAGTGCCCCTTGGCCTCCCAGGCCCCCCGGTTGGCGGCCTCCATGATGCCGGGGCCTCCGCCGGTGACGATGACGTAGTCGCGGCGCGTGTCCTTCTGCGAGGCGCGCGTGACCATCTCGCCGAAGCGGCGGGCCTCGTCGTAGTACTTCGTGCCCGCCAGGCGGCGCTCGGCGACGGAAACCGCGGCGGCGAGGCGCCGGTCGCGCGGGGCGCGGCGGGCGGCCCGGCGCGCGGCGGCGAGCTCGGCCTTCGCCTCCTCGGGCGACTTGATGCGGGCCGAGCCGAACACGACGATGGTGGAGCGCACGTCGAGCTCCGTCAGGGCCATCTCGGGCTTCAAGAGTTCGAGCTGCAGGCGGATGGGGCGCAGCTCCTCGCGGTCGAGGAAGTCCAGGTCCTTGTAGGCCTTCGCGTAGGTGGGCGAGGCCATGATGGCTTTCTGCATCGCGCGGACCTGCGCGGGGGTGGGCGGGCGTTTCATCCGGGGTTCCTCCAGGAGTCGAGCGACAGGCTGAGCGCGGGCCAGTAGGTGACCAAGGCCAGCATGGCGACGTGGGCGAGCCAGAACGGGAAGCTCGCCCGGTAGAGCTTGGGCAGCGGCGCGCCGAAGCGGCGGTTCGACAAGAAGAGGTTGAGCCCCAACGGCGGCGTCATGTAGCCGATCTCGAGGTTCAAGAGGAAGATGACGCCCAGGTGCACGGGGTCGATGCCGTACTTGGCGGCGATGGGGATGATGATGGGGACGACGATGACGATGGCCGAGAAGATCTCGACCATGTTGACGATGAGGAGCAGGACGTTCAGGACGGCCAAGAAGCCCACCTTGGAGCTCACGACGCGGCTCAAGGCCTCGAACAGGGCCTCCGGGACCTCCGCGTCGATCATGTAGTTCGTGAGGCCGAGCGCGCAGCCGAGCACGATCAGGATGGAGCCCACCAAGGTCATGCTCTCGCGCACGATGCGCGGCAAATCCGACCAGCCCACGTCCCGGTAGACGAAGACCTCGACGACGAAGACGTAGAAGGCCATCACCGCCGCGGCGTCGGTGGCGGTGAACTTGCCCCCGTAGATGCCTCCGACGATGACGAAGGGGAGCGGCACTTCCCAGGCCGCGGCGCGCGCGGCGGCCAGCGCCCGGGCGGCCGAGAAGGCCTGGCGCGGGATGCCGGCGCGCCAGCCGACGAAGGCGCCGTAGGCGCCCAAGGCGCCGAGCAGCACGAGGCCCGGCACGGCGCCGGCCAAGAAGAGCTTGTCGATGGGGACCTTGGCGACGAGGCCGTAGAGGATGATGGGCAGCGACGGCGGGAAGAGGAGCCCCAGGCTGCCGGTGCAGGTCAACAGGCCCAGCGTGAAGCGCTCGGGATAGCCCTGCTTGAGGAGCATGGGGTGCAGCAGCCCGCCGAGCGCGATGATGGTCACGCCCGAGGCGCCGGTGAAGGCGGTGAACACCGCGCAGCTCGCCAGGCCCACCACGGCCAGCCCGCCGGGCATCCAGCCGCACAGCGACTCGGCCAGCTCCAAGAGGCGCTGGGGGGCCTTGGACTCGGCGAGCAGGAAGCCGGCGAAGGTGAAGAGAGGGATGGCGATGAGGGCGGGCAGGCTCGCCAGGCGGTAGAGCTCGATGATGACGGCCGCCGGGTCGATGCCCGCGCCGTGGAAGAGCCACAGGCTCAGCGCCCCGAGCAGGGCGAACACGGGGGCGCCGAGGGCGGCGAGCAGCAGCAGGGCGGCGCCGAGGAGCCAGCCGGTCATGAGGCCTCGCCGCCGGCCAGCGCGTCGGCCGCCAGGACGGACTTGACCGCGTAGTGCACGGCCAGCAGGCAAAAGCCCACGGGCAAGATGACCTCGAAGGCCCAGCCCGGCACGTGCCAGGACCCGACGGTGAAGAGCGTGGCGCCCCCCTCCTTCTCCTGGAGGAGGAAGGTCCAGGCGGCGGCGGCCATCAGAGCGCACACCGCCGCGGTCAGGGCGTGCATCACCGTGTGGACGGCGGCCTTCACGCGGCCCGGCATGAGCCGCTCGGCGGCGTCCATCGCGAACTGCTTGCCGTCGGCGGCCGCGAGGCAGGCGCCGAGGAAGCCCGCCCAGAGGACAAGGTGGCGCAGGAAGGTGTCGGCCCAGAGGAAGCCGCCCGAGAAGAGGCCGCGCAGGGCGACCTGCAGGAAGCTCAGCGCGACCATCACGACGAGCAGGACGGCCAAAAGCCCCTGCTCGAGCGCGGCGAGGCGCCGCTCGGCCGACCGGAGGAGGTCCACTATTTCTTGGCGCCCTTCACGGCCCGGAAGGCGTCGAGGGACTTCTCGACGCGGTCGAGGAGCTCGGCGGGGTACAGGCGCCCGACCAGGGACCGGCGCGCCTTGCGCCCGGCGTCCTCGTAGGCCTTGAGGGCCGCGGGCGTGGCGGAGACGACGCTCAGCCCCTGCTTCTGGAGCTGGACGAGCGCGGCGTCGTTCGAGCGCCGGATCTGCTCGTTGAGCTCCTTCAATCGCTTGCGCGAGACCTCGAGGAGGACCTTTCGTTCGTTCTCGGGCAGCGCGTCGAAGGCCTTCTTCGAGATGAGGACCGCTCCCGAGGCGTTGGCGACCGCGCTCGAGTGGATGAACTTGGTCTTCGTGTGCCACTGCAGGGCCATCGCGTAGAGCGGGGCGCTGTAGACCGAGTCGATGAGGCCGGTCTGCAAGGACGTCATCACGTCCGTGACGGAGAGCGGCTTCGGGGAGACGCCAAGGGCCTGGTAGGCGGCCTCCGCGATGGGGTCCCCCTCCCACAGCCAGATCTTGAGCTTGCGGATGTCCTCGGGGCCGGCCACGGGGGTCTTCGAGAAGATATGGACGAAGCCCACCTCGGTCCAGCCGAGCAGCACGTAGCCGGCGTCCGCGAAGGCCTTCTCGAAGTCGGGCGCGAACTTCTCGTAGACGTGGTCGACCTCCGCGTGGTCGCGGAAGAGCCAGGGGGCGTCGAGCACGCGGACGAGCGGAGCGACCTCGCCGAGGCCGACGCCGGTGAAGCCGCCGGCCTGCAGCTGCCCGGCGCGGATCTTGCGGACGATGTCCTTGTCTTCCCCCTGCTTGCCGCCCGCGTACATCTTGAACTTGAGGCTGCCGCCGGTGCGGGCCTGCACCTCTTTGTCGATGTCGTTCATCGCCTTCATCGCGTCGGTCCCCTCGGGGGCGAGGGTCGCGAACTTGACGACCCCGGCGGAGGCGGGGGCCGCCGCGAGGACGGCGCACAGCAGGGCGGCGCTAGAAGATCTCATCTTTCTTCTCCAGGAGGGCTTTGGCCTTGCGTTTGGCGATCTCGTTGGCGAGGCGCGCGTCGGGGAGGGCGGCGGGGTCGGCGGCGGCGGCCTCCGCTCCGAGCCTCTTGAAGAGCTCCTCGTCGAGCTCTCCGGCGGCGTAGGAGCGCATCATCAGATACTGGGCCGGGAGGTAGCGGCGCCCGGTGCGCGCCAGTACCTTCTCGAAGTGCTCGCGCGCCTTCGTCGGGTCCCCGCCGGCGATGCGGGGGCGCGAGGCGTAGTAGACGCCGAAGAAGAGGTCGGCCCCGCCGTGCTCGAAGGCGGGGTCGAGCGCGAGCACGCGCTCCATGAAGCGGGCGGCCTTCGGCACCGCCGCCAGCGCGGCCGGGTCGGCCTTGTCGAGGTTGGCCCAGCCGGCCCAGGCGGTGGCGGTCCAGTAGAGCGCGGGGACGTCCCGAGGCTCGGCCTCGCGCAGCAGGACGTCGAGGTCGTCGGGGGACTTCGCGTCGAGGCCGCGCCACTCCTCGCGGCGGGCCAACAGGCGCAGGCCGTAGCCCGCGGCGCGCCGGTAGAAGGCGGCGCCGCGGGCCGGGTCCTCGTCCTCGACGAACAGGAAGGAGTAGCCCGTCCAGCCTTCGACGAGGGCGGCCAGCAGGTCGGGGTTGGCGGGGGCGCTGACGAGCAGGCCCTCGAGGAGCTTGAGCTGGGCGGGGATGGCGGCCTTGGCGACCTCGGGGTCGCTCTCCTCGTGCAGGGAAGGGCGCCCGTCGGCCACCAGGCGTGCCGTGGTCCGGAGCGCGATCTTGGAGGGCGAACAGGCCGCTATTAAGGAAAGCGACAGAAGGAAGGCCGTCAGGCGCATAGGGGGCTATTCTACTACTGCTTGCCGGCGGTCAGCGAGGCCTGGATGCCGCCGAAGGCGCCCATCGCGGCCGGGTTGGCGGAGAGGCCCTTCATCAGGGCCGGGTCGAGCATCAAGGACAGGGCCCGCGGGTTGCTCGTCGCGATCTCCTGGATGGCGGAGCGGTCCTTGACGATGGATTTGACCGAAGGGCATTCGGTGATGGCCTCGCCGAGCTTCGAGCTGAACATCACGGTGGGGTTCTCGGGGTTGGCGTGCAGGGCCTTCTCGAAGACGTTCATCGCGTGGGTCACGCCGCCGGGGGCGGCGGTGTTCGTCAGGTAGTTCTTGTAGGCCGAGGCGCTGCCGCAGAACTTCTTGGACGTCGGGCGCGACATGAAGGCGTTGACGACGGCCTCGTTGTTCAAGAGGAACTTCATGAGGCGCGAGGAGCGGGCGACGGCCCCCACCAAAGCGGACCAGGGGCCGTCGTGGCCCCCGACCTCGGCGGCCTTCTTGGGGTCGGTCATGTCGCGGCCGGCGGCTTCGGAGAGCGCGGCCTTCTCGGCGGCGGTGAGCTCGACGGCGGAGGCGCCGGGGGCGGGGCCGCCGTCGGGGGATTGGGTGGCGGCGGGCCTGCCTTCGGAGGCGGCGGGGCTGCCGGACGCGCCGGGCATCTGCGGCGACGCGGCGTCGTCCGGGCGGCCGACCATGTCGAGGCCCGAGCGGTTGGCGTCGGGCCGGAGCATCTCTGGGTCCTGCACCGGCGGCGCGGCCTCCTCGGGCCAGACGCGGGAGGCTTTGGCCATCGCGGAGTTGGGCCCGCCGCCCTTGCCCGTCGGGACCTGAGGGCCGCCCTTGAGGAGCACGGCCAGGGCCATCACGGTGGACAGGCCCAGAACGGCGACGACCACGAGGGCGGGTCCGCGGCTCTGGGGTTCGGGCGCCACGGTCTAACTGTAACACCTAGGCGCGTTTGGTGCCAGCTACTCAGAGCGTTCCTAAGACTAGTCCCGCCACCCCCAGCGCCGACGCGCAGAGGACCGCCGTCGGGGCGCGAAGTTTGAGCGCAGGGACGTGCCCGGCGGCGGCCAGGGCGACGGCGGCGACGACAAACGGCCACGCGGCCCGACCCGTGACGCCGACGGCGGCGGCGAGGACTAGCACCCCGACCCCCGCCGCGGCGAAGCCCGCCGCGGCGCGCCCGGCCGTTTTTGCCCCGACCGCCAAAGCCCAGGTCTTCGCCCCCTCCGCGGAGTCGCCGGCCATGTCCTCGACGTCCTTGGCGACCTCCACCGACAGCATCATCAGGAAGCAGTGGGCCATCGCGGCCGCGATGACCCCGTTGACCCGGCTCGCCGCCGCCGCGGGCGCCGCGTAGGAGAGGGCCCCCGTCGTCGCGATGATGAGGTTCTTGACGAATCCGAGCTTCTTGGACCACACTCCGTAGGCCGCGTACAGGACGGTCAGCAGGGCCGCCACGGCCGCGGCCCCCGCGTTGACGGCCAGCGCGGCGGCGTTGCCGGCGGCGGCGAGGACTGCGGCGAGGACGAGCGCCCCGGCCGGGCTGACGCGGCCCGAGGGGATGGGCCGGTGCGGGGCGTTGCGCCGGTCGATGTCCCGGTCGAAGTAGTCGTTGAAGGCGTCGGCGGCGCCCATCAGGAGGAACACGCTCAATGCGGGAAGCAGGGCCAAGAGCGGCCGTTCAAACGAGGCCTTCACGGCGACCGACCCGGCGAACGCCGCCGCGCCGGCGGCCAGGCAGACGAGCGGCCGCATGAGAGCCAGGTAGCCCACGTGCCGATGATAGACGCACTGCGCCGTTTCCACCAGGGCCGGCCGGCGCTCGCGCGGGCGACGGCGCTCCTCGTCACCGGGGCCGCCGCCGGGTCCTGCTATTGGCCGAAGGCCACCGGCTGGCCGGTCTGGT
>SCTT01000078.1 GCA_004322435.1 bacterium | reverse complement strand
CTCGAGCATCACGAGGCGCGCCCGGAAGGCGTCGGGGGAGGGGTCGACGCCCAAAAGCTCCTCGCGGAACTGCTCCGCGCGGCGCTCGGTCTCGGCCTTGGCCGAGGCGAGCTTCGCGAGGAGGTCGTCTAAGTGCTTGCGCAGGCGCTCGGGGGCCGCGGCGGCCTCGGCGCCGAGGCGCGCCTCGGCCTCCGACAGGCGCGCGAGGAGCGCCTCGAGCGCGTCGCGCTCGCCCTGCTCGAACTGCCTGAGCAGCCGGTCGTGGACCCCTTCGCTCACTCCCGTATTATAGCCCCCGCGCCCACAGCGCGAGGACCGCGGCGCGAAACAGCATCCCGGGGTCGGCCGTCCGGTCGCCCGCGGCCAAACGGCGCCGCAGCGAGCGCAGGTGCGAGGCGTCGAAGACGTCCCAGCGCGCCCAGGCGGCGTCCGAGAGCAGGGCGTCGAGCGCGGGGCTCTCGGGAGAGCGCACCCACTCCTCCCAGGGGACGAGGAAGCCGTGCTTGCGGCGCCAGACGATGGGCCGCGGCAGGTACTTGGCTGCGATGCGGCGCAGGACGTACTTTCCCTTGAGCCGGCGGATTTTCGCCGAGGCGGGCAGGTGCAGCGCGTACTCGACGAGGCGGCGGTCGAGGTAGGGCACGCGCGCCTCGAGGCCCGCGGCCATCGTGGCCTTGTCCGCCTTCATCAGCAGGCAGTCCCCGAGCACGGTGCGCAGGTCGAAGGCCAGGGCTCCGTGCAGCGAGTGCGGGCCCTCCCAGTCTTTGAGCCACTCGAAGGGCTCGGCCTTCGCCGCGCGGGAGCGGAAGCCGGGCGTGAAGAGCGGCTCGGCGTCGGCCGGCATCGTGTGCGCGTTGGCGCGCGCCCAGCCGGCGAGGTCGGCGTGCGGCAGCTGCCGGAACAGAGGCCCCTTCCCCATCCGCCGCGCGGCGGCCGCCGCCACGCCGCGGCCCCAGCCGGGCAGGCGGCTCACGACCTCGGAGAGGTACGCCGCCTTGTAGCGGCCGTAGCCGGCGAAGAGCTCGTCGGCGCCCTCGCCGGTCAAAACGACCTTGACCTCCTTGCGCGCGAAGCGCGAGAGGAGCAAGGTCGGGAGGATGGCCGAGTCGGCGATGGGCTCGTCTAAGGCCGCCGCGAGGTCCTCGACCCGCGCCAGCACGTCGGCGGGGAGGATCAGCTCGTGGTGGTCGGTGCCCAGGTAGCGCGCGACGGTGCGGGCGTGCATCGACTCATCCAACCCCGCCCGGGCCCCCGAGAAGCCGATGCTGAAGGTCTTGACCTTCCCCGGCGCGGCCCGGGCCATCAGCGCCGCGATGAGCGAGGAGTCGAGCCCGCCCGAGAGGAAGGCGCCGACCGGGACGTCGCTTAAGAGCTGGCCGCGCACCGCGCCGATGAGGAGCCGCTCCGTCTCGGCCTCGGCCTCGGGCAAGGTCGGCTCGTGGTCCGGAGCGTGGCGGCCGTGAGGGTGCCACGAAGGCCGTTTCGGGAGCTCCCAGAAGGGCTCGACGCGCAGGCCGTGGGCGTTGAGGACCAGCCGGTGCCCGGGGGCGAGCTTCAGGGCCCCGGCCACGACGGTGCGCGGCGCGTGCACGAAGCCGTAGGAGAGGTAGTCGAGGACCCCGGCGGGGTCCAAGTCCACGCGCGGCATCAGCGCGGAGAGGGCCCGCAGTTCGGAGGCGAAGGACAGGCGGACCCCGTCGAAGCTGTAGTAGAGCGGCTTGACGCCCAGCGGGTCGCGCGCCAGGGTCAGCTCCTTTTTCTGCGCGTCCCAGAGGGCGAAGGCGAACATCCCCTCGAGGCGCGCGGCTCCGGCGGCGCCGTCGCGGGCGAACAGGCGCAGCACGGTCTCGGTGTCGGAGCGCGTCTTATAGCGCGGCCCCTGCGCCTCGAGCTCCTCTTTGAGGTGGGGGTGGTTGTAGATCTCGCCGTTGAAGACGACGGTGTAGCGCCCGTCGCCCGAGCGCATCGGCTGGGCGCCATGCTCGAGGTCGAGGATGGACAGGCGCCGGAACCCGAACGCGGCGGGGCCCTCCGCCCAATGCCCCGCGTCGTCGGGGCCGCGGTGCGCGAGGCGCTCGCAGGCCCGGGCGACGGCGGGCGCGTCGGCTTCAAGGCCGTCGAGACGGACCTGACCCGCGAAGCCGCACATCAGCGATGCCCCATCGAAATCATGTTCAGGCGCTTGGCGTCCTTCCAGCAGTCGGTGTTGCCCAAAAAGACCGCCGAGGTCCCGCCCTGCGCGGCATAGAGGAGGGCCTTGAGCTCGTCGTCGGTAAACGACACGCCGCGGTTGAGGCGCTTCTCGGCCACGCGGCCGGCTACGCGCAGGTAGCGCTGCGCGCCGGCGGGTTGGGCGCCGTTTAAGGGGTCCGTGGCGAGCACGAGCTTGAGGTCGGCGGCCACCTTGGCCTGGAACTTGGGCTCCCAAGGGCCGCCGTGGGAGGCCCAGACGAAGGTCGCCCCGCCGCGGCGCACCGAGCGGAAGAAGGCGTACATGTCCTGGAGCATCCGGGCGTGCGGGTAGAAGGAGGCGGGCGTCTCGAAGACGACCCAGCGCGGCTTGACGGCCTCCGCGACGGCCTCGAAGGCCTCCCAGGCGCGGCGCACCAAGGGCGCGTCCCGGAAGTGCCCGCAGGCCTCGGCGGCGCGCGGCGAGCCCTCCGGGGGGTGGGTGATGGCCGAGGGGACGACTAAGGAGAACTGGAAGCCCTCGGGAGCCTCCTCGCGCCAGCGGCGGGCGGTCTCGAGCTTCGGGAGGCGCTTGCGGGTGTCCGACACCTCGACGGCGGTCAACTCGCGGAAGTAGCGCTCGCGCCCCACGGGGAAGCCCCGGCAGCCGATGCGCACGCCGCCTTCCATCAGGCCGCGGAAGAGCGGCGCTCTTTCCACTCCGGCAGGAAGCGGGCGTAGCGCCAGCAGTACACCGCCAGCCCCAGGCAGGCCAGGCCGTAGACGAGCTCGAAGGCGGCGTAGCGGCCCCACTGCTCGCGCGTGACGAACTGCCAGGGGGCCGGCGAGTAGAGGTTCGCCTCGGGCTCCCCGCCGAGGAACACGTCGTAGAAGCCCTTCGGGGCGACGAGGGCCCCCCAGCAAGCGAAAAGGCCCGCCGCGAGGCGGGCCAGTCCGCGCACCTTGACCTTTTGGAAGGCCATGGTGCCCGTGTTCAGCGCTTCGAGTACTGGAACCGCTTGCGGGCCTTGGGCCGGCCGGGCTTCTTGCGCTCGACCATGCGGGCGTCGCGGGTCAAAAACCCTTCTTTACGCATGGTCTTCTTGATGTCGCCGTCGATCTTGGCGAGCGCGCGGGCGATGCCGTGGCTGATGGCCCCGGCCTGGCCCGTGATGCCGCCGCCGGTGACCTTGGCGGTGACGTCGAAGGCCTTGCCCTGCTCGGTCTTCTGCAGGGGCAGGAAGGCCGCGTGCTTGTGGCTGAGATGCC
>SCTT01000077.1 GCA_004322435.1 bacterium | reverse complement strand
GCCTTCGCGGCCCGCATCCTCAAACCCGCGGAGGTGGACGGCGACCCTTTGATGAAGAGCGTGCGCGACGGCGAGCGCGCGCGGGGCGAGGACGTCGTGTTCCTGCGCACCAACTCCAAGATCCAACTCTTCGGCTCGCAGGCCATCCCCATCTCGATTCCGGGCCCCACGGTGGGCCTGCGCCTGGCCGGGATGGTGGAGATCGTCGAGACGCGCGTCATCCCCCGCGACCGCGGCGGCGCCTGGCAGCATGCCAAGGACCGCACCATCCTCTGGCCCTTGGATGCCGCAGAGCTCAAGAAGAACATGCGCGTCGGGGAAGACATGACCATCACCGGCCGCTTGGACCGGGGGACCGCCTTGGGCGTGGGCTTCGGCAAGACCTTGGGCGTCCCGGCCTTCGGCAGCGTGGGCGCGGGCGTCACGGTCAGCGAGGGCCACGCGGCCGACGAGTGGGTGACTCTCCGCCTCAAAAAGACCGGGCCCGCGGAGCTCCGCGTGTTCTTGCAGCGCGGCGACGGCGAGAGCTTCGGCGGCGCGGTGTCGGCCTCGGCCGGGCTCGACCTTTACGACGACGAGTGGATCCCCCGCTCGAGCCCCGAGACCGTCGACGAGTCCTGGACGGGCGTGGCCGTCCTCAAGGGGCAAGAGTTCCTCCTCAAGCGCATCGAGAAGCTGCTCAAGGCCGAGCTTTCGCTTTCCTGGAGCCATGCCGAGCGCGACACCAAGACCGAGGGTTGGGGCACGGTGCACTTAGACGACCCTGCCCAGGCGGGCGCCTTGGACAGCATGTTCCATTTCGACGTGCGCCCGATGCGCGCCCTCCCCTACGCCGCCACCTTCTCGCCGGAGCTGGGCGGCGGGCGCATCGAGAGCGACTCGCGCGAGGTCACCGACGACACGACCCTGCAGGCGCGGCTCTCGAAGCTCCACGCGACGAAGTCCGCCAACACCTCCTTCTACGAGCTGCGCACCTCGGTCGACGGCCGGGCGCCGAACCGGGCGCTGATGGGCGTCGCGCGCTCACGCTACCGGGGAGACGTCACGAACACCGAGCGCAACGAGAGCGCCGTCCTGTGGTACGACCTTGACACCCTCCAGCCGCACGTGACGATGTCCTTGGGGCCCGAGAAGCGCCTCATGACGACGACGCGCGAGACCATCAACGACGTCATCGCCGCCCAGAGCGCTTTGGGGTTGAACGTGGACGGCCGCATCGAGCACCCCAAGCCCTATCTCCAGCTCGGCGCGCTCGGCAACTACGGCCGCACCGAGGAGCGCGGCACCTTCGCTCTGGGGCCGGAGGGCGTGCGCCGCGTCGGCGCGGCGCCCAAGGAGAAGCTCGTCGCCGCCTATCTGCGCGCCGACTGGCTCTACGAGAAGCAGTCTTTCCCGCCGGGCGAGAACTTCTGGGGGGCCGACGCGCCGCCGCCGTGGGCGTCCTCCTCGGAGGCTTCCGACTACCGGCCCGT
>SCTT01000076.1 GCA_004322435.1 bacterium | reverse complement strand
TCAGGTAGCGGCCCTGGTCGTCGATGATGGCGACGCGGTCGCCGTCGCCGTCGATGGCGATGCCCAAGAGCGCCTTGTTGTCCACGACCGCCTTCTTGAGCGCGCCCAGGTTCTCCTCGATGGGCTCGGGGTTGACCCCGCCGAAGAGCGGGTCGCGCCCGGCGCGGATCTCGATGAGCCGGTTCTTCGGGAGGATCTCGGCCATCACGCCGCCCGAGGCGCCGTGCAGGTAGTCGACGACCACGGGGCGCTTCAAGTCCTTGAGCCACTTCTCGGGGCTCGTGCGCGACTTGAGGTACGCGACGTAGTCCTTCATGTAGGACTTAGATCCCACCGGCTCGCCGCCGACGCGGGCGGGATGGGCGCGGTCGATGAGCGCCTCGACGGCCTGGGTGACGGCCTCGCCGGCGGGGCGGCCCTGCAGCTTGATCTTGATGCCGTTGTGGGACGGCGGGTTGTGGCTGGCCGTGACGACGAGGCCCACGGCCTTGAGCTTCTGGGTGAGCAAGGTGACGGCCGGGGTGGGCAGGGGCTCCGAGCACACCGTGACCTTGAGCTGGTTGGCCGCCAGGACCTTGGCCAGCTCGGCCGCGAAGGCGTCCGAGGAGAAGCGCCGGTCGTAGCCGATGATCACGGGGGGCTTGGGGCCGGGCTGGCCCTTCATCCACTCGGCGACGGCCTGGCCGACGCGCCGGACGTTGTCGAAGGTGAACTCGCGCGCCATCACGCCGCGCCAGCCGTCGGTGCCGAACTTGATGTCGGAAACGTCTGCCATGTGTCCTCCTAACGAGAAAAAGGGGTGAGGCGGGAGCCGTCGCCGAGCGCGCGGCCGGGGCCGACGACCGAGCCGGCGCCGATGCGCACGTTCCGGCCGACCAGGCAGCGGTCGAGGCGGGACTCGGCGCCGATGCGGGCGCCGTCCAAGACGACGCAGTCGTTTAAGGCCGCCCCGGGGGCGACGCGCACGTCCGCGCCCAGGCACACGGAGCCCGAGAAGCGCGCCCCGGCCTCCACCGTCGTCCCGGGGCCCAGCAGCACCCGGCCCCGGCCCTCGTGGGACGCGCGGGGCGAGAGCCGTGCGCCGTGGTCCAGGAGGAAAGCCCCTTTGTGGCGCAGGCCGGCCAGCGGCAGGGGCCAGGCTCCGCCCAGGCCGTCGACGTGCGCCTGCAGGTATTTGTCGAGCGTGCCGATGTCGAGCCAATAGCCGTTCGACACCCAGCCGGCCATCCGCCGGCCGCGCTTCAAGAGCTCCGGGAACAGGCCGCGCTCGATCGAGTACAGCACGCCCGGCGGGATGAGGTCGAGGGCCGAGGGTTCGATGAGGTAGGCGCCGGCGTTGATGGTGTCGCAGGTCACCTCCTCGGGGGAGGGCTTCTCGAGGAAGCGCTTCACGAGGCCGCGCCCGTTGGTCTCGACGAGGCCGAACTGCGTGGGGTCGGCCACCCGGGTCAGCGCGATGCTCACCTCGGCCCGGACGTCTAAGTGGCGCTTGCGGAAGGAGGCCAGGTCCAGGCGCTGCAGGACGTCGCCGTTGAGCACCAAGGTCGTCCCCTTGAAGAAGGAGAGGGCTTGACGGACCGCGCCGCCGGTGCCCAGGGGCCGGGTCTCGTGCGCGTAGCGGAGCTTGAGGCCGAGCCGGTGGCCGTTTCCGAAGGCCTTGGCGAAGGCCTTGGGTTTATAGCCGGTGGCCAACAGGACCTCGCGCACGCCCTGGCGGCGCAGGTCCAGGAGCTGGTGCTCCAAAAACGGGCGGTTGACGACAGGCAGGACGGGCTTGGGCAGGGCCAAGGTCAGGGGGCGCAGCCGGGTGCCGAGGCCGCCGGTGAGGATGAGGGCTCTCATGGGGAAGCGGGACAGGATAGCAAAAGTTATAATCTCGCCTCATGGGCGACCGTCACGTCGGCGAAAAACTCAACGCTTTCGAGGACTTCGACGAGCCCGAAGACGTCCGTCCGGTCCGCAAGCCGGCCACGCTGCGGGACCAGCTGGGGAGCCTGGCGGGCCTCCTTCTACTAATAGGGTTCCACGCCTTCCAGGCCGCCCAGTGGACGTCCCATGACCGGCGCCCGCCCGGCTGGGACCAGGGCGTCCAACTCGAGACCGCCTGGGACCTGAAAGCCGCCCTCTCCAAGGGCGACCTCAAGGGGGCCTTCCTCAACGCTCCGAAGCCCGGGATGCCGCCCTTTCCGCCGCTGTTCCACCTGAGCCTCCTGCCGGTCATCGGCGGGGCCGACGCGGTCAATGGCGCGGTCTGGGTGAACGTGGGTTATCTGGCCCTGCTGGCCTTCGGGCTCTGGGGCCTGGGGCGCCATTTCCTCGGCCCCTGGGAGGGCTTGGGCGCGGCCGTCCTTTTGACCTGCACCCCCGAGGTCGCCTGGCTCAGCCGCGAGGCCTTGGTGGACGTGGCTCTGACCGCTTGGGTGGTCTGCGCGTACTGGGCCTTCGCCGCCTGCGACGGGTTCCGAAAGAGGGGACCGTCCGTCCTGGTCGGACTCCTCTTCGCAGCGGCGATGATGACCAAGTGGAGCGCTTTCTCGTACTTCTTCCCGCTCTTGGTGCCGGCCTTCGCCGCGCTCCAAGGGGCCGGCGCCGGGGGGCTCCTCGCGGCGGCCGCCGCGGCCTTCGTCGTGGGCGGGCCGTGGTATCTGGCCCAGCTCCCCATCCTCGTCCCGCGCCTTTTCGAGGCGGCGGCCGACCAGGCGGTGCCGCTGTGGCAGGGCACGGCCTTCCTGACCTACCCCATCGCGATGGCGCAGGGCCTCGAGCTCCCTCTCTTCGCGCTGGGCCTCATCGGCGCCGTCGTCCCGTCTTTGCGCCGCAAGACCGAGGAATCCTGGCTGCTGCCCGCCTGGTTCGCGGCGGCCCTCGTGTTCTGGACGGTGGTGCCCAACCGGCAGCTGCGCTACCTCCTCCCCGGCCTGGCGCCGTTGGCCGTGCTCGCGATGGGGCCCTACCCGCGCGGGGTGCGCGCGGCGGCCTGCGCGGTCGCGCTCGTGTCGGCGTGGAACTATCCCCGCGGCGTCATCCCGCACCTGGCCTTGAACGCCGGCATCCCGCTGTCGGTCTTCAAGTCCGACAAGCCCATCCAAGAGGACTGGCGCCTGCCCGAGATGCTCAAGGCCGCCCAAGGCCTGCGCGAGCCCGGCACCGCCGTCTCGAACTTCGCTTTCGTCGCCAACCATCCGCGCTTGAACGGCCCGAACCTCAACTGGGAGCTCAAGCGCCTGGGCCTGCCCGGCCTGCGCGTGCGGGGCGTCAACAAGCGCTACACCGAGCTCTGCGAGTTCGTGCTCGTCAAAGAGGGCGACCTGGGGCCGGCCTCGGTCGTCAACCAGCTGCCCGAGGTGCGCACGGTGATGCTCGACCCGGGCCGCTGGTGGCAGCGCGGCTGGGGCGAGGTGAAGCGCTTCAAGCTGCCCGACGGCTCCGAGGCCGTCCTCTTCCAGCGCCGCCATCCGCGGCGCGCGCCGGTGGGCGAAGGCAAGATGCGCATCGACTATTACGAGGATAAGGCGTTCACGGCCGAGGGCCTGGAGCTGGACCTCGGCCGCTGGGACCCCGAGCGCGGCGTCTACCCGCGCGCGGAGCTCAAGGCGGCGCGGTTCGTCATCCGCGGCTTGGAGGTCGAGAACGTGCAGGCGGTGCTGACGGGCCTCAACTTCTTCTCCGCCGACGAGTCGAACGCCGCGAAGGTGGACCCGCTCTCCGACCCGCGGCTCACGCGGCTCGACGGCCTGGAACTGCGCTACGCCGAGGTGCGGGAGGAGGCGCTGGCGGCGTTCCTCACGGCGCGGGTGAAGGGGCTGACGGACGCCTCGGTCAAGTTCTCCGGCGGGGTCGCTTCGCTCTCGGGCGTGTGGAAGGGGAAGAAGGTGCGCGTGGCTTTGGCGCCGACCCTGATGAAGGACGGGCTGGCGGCCGGGCTGCGCTCGGCGGACGTGATGGGGGTCCCGCTGCCCGTCTCGCTTTTTGCCGGGCGGCTCAAGGTGCCCTTCGCGCCGTCCTCCGAGCTGCCCTTCAAGCTCGTGGTCCCGTCCTTGTCCATCGACGAGGGCGCGCTGGCTATCGGGCGGTAGTCGTTCGGCATTTTTAGACCGAACTCTAAAAAGGTCGTGACTTTTTTAGAGTTGGGTCTTCGGTAAGCCGCTTCCTGCAGTGTTCGACGGATTCCTGGTGACCGGCAGCGGCCGGCTCGACCTTGGGCCACGAGCGCCTCTCGACCACGCAGGTCTACGCAAAAGTCACCCTGAGCGGGCTCAAGAAGACTTTTGCGGCCTGCCACCCGATGGGGCGCGGAAGCCGTCGCCGATAGGAACATCTGCGCGAGCCTCAACTTACGAAAGTTCCAATCCTTACAATACTTATACAGGTCCTTTTTGGGCCTTGCGCGCAACGAAGCTCGGGACAATACTGCGGCGGGCGGCCAGTGCCGAGACTTTCCACCGCGACATCCGACATCGCGGCCGCCCCGAGCAGAACGTGCGAGAGTCATCGTCGGTAGTCGCTGCCGCGCCGAAAAGACTGGGGCACCCCGCCCTGGCCCGCGGGAACCGCGCACCCTCCGAAATCAGGCATATTGCTCGAAGTCTCGGGCAGGAGCATGGCCGGCCGTCAGAGGTCCTTGATGGCGGCCGGGACGCCTGCCGCATCGGGGCTCAGGGGGACGCTGAGTGCTGAGAGAGAACGACGGGCGGGGCGTGACGCGGACCGGAAAGGGTGCGGGGCTCTGGCCTGGGCGGTGGGCCGCCAACTTCCGCAAGTTCCGCAAGCCTGTCACCGCCATCACAAGTGCCGCAACACCGACACCGCTTCCAGCACGAGTTCGGCACCTCCACTCCTCTGCCTTTGCCCTTCTACTTTGTGTATTAGCACCCTCCGTCCTGCAGGCAAGACCAAAAATAATGGAAATTGCCCGCATTCCAAAGAATCCACTGGAGGCGGTGTTCCTTGCGTCAGGAGGCGTTTGGAAGAATTCCATAGGTCCACTTGTTCTTGTGAGTACCGAAAGCATTCGTTGCGTT
>SCTT01000075.1 GCA_004322435.1 bacterium | reverse complement strand
GGCGGCGCCCGGCTCGAACTCCTGAAAGAGCTTGAGGCGCGCGCTCTCCGAGAGGCCAGGCCCCTCGTCGCGCACCGCGAGCTCGAGGCCCCCCGCCGCCGGCGCCCGCGCCGTCATCAGGACTCGTGTGCCGGGCTTCGAGAACTTGAAGGCGTTCGAGAGGAGGTTGCGCAGCGCCTGCTCGACGCGGTCGGGGTCCATCGGGAACTGGGCCGGCAGGTTCGGCGCGGTCTCTAGTGTGACTCCGATGCCCTTGCGCCGGCCCATCAGTTCGCCGACGCCGCGGACCTTCTCCATGAAGGCGCGCACCGGCGTGGGGCGGACCTTGAGCCGGACGTTCCCCGACTCGATGGCCGTGACGTCCAAGAGCGATTCGACGAGGGTCAGCGCCGACTCGGCGATGCGGGCCATGTCGCCCAGGGCGTCCCGGCGCCCGGGCTCGTCGGGGATGGCGCCTGATTGCAGCAGGTCCACGTAGCTGACGATGTCGCAGAGGGGGCCGCGCAGGTCGTGGGCCGCCATTCCGAGGAAGATATTCTTCAAGGCCGAGAGGCGCAGAAGCTCCCCGTGCAGGCGGCTCTTCTCGACGATGGCCGACACCGTGTCGGCGACCTGCAGGAAGGTCGCGACGTGGGCGTCCTCGTAGGTGCGGGCGTAGCGGCTCGAGAAGAACAGGAACCCGACCGAACGCCCCTCGACGCGCAGGGGGCAGGTCAGGCTCGAGAGCACCCCCTCGTCGACCATCAGCCGCGTCGAGGCGGATTGCGGGTGCTCCACGAGGTAGGCGCGCAGGTCGTTTAAGATGCGCGGCCGCCGCGTCTCGAGGACGCGCTGCAGGCTGGAGCCGGCCATCGGGGCCGAATAGCCCTTAGTCAGGCTCGGGTTCGCGTACTCCATCTTCGCCCAATGGGCGCGCAAAGTCCGGCCGCCGTCCTCGAGGAGCGCGAAGCCGATGCGGTCGTACGGGATGACGCGCCGGAAGGAGGCGTAGATGCGCTCGAGGACCTCTTCGAGGACGACGCCCGAGTTGAGCTCGCGGCTCAGGGCGTTGAGGGACTCGTATTCCGTGAAACGCCGTCCGAGGCCGTGGGCCAGCTCCTGAAGGACCCGTCCGAGCTCGCCGACCTGGTCCGGCGGGTCGGTGGGGACCGCGATGTCGAAGTCTCCGCGGCCCATCGCCTCGGCGGCGTCTTGGAAGGCCTTCAGCCTGGCGTCGTAGAGCATGGGCATCTCCGGGGACGCCCAGAGGTAAAGCAACGAACCCGCCTTTCCGGCGCCTTAATTCTCGAACTTGTAGCCGACGTTGCGGTAGGCGACGATGCGCTTGCCGGCGGCGGGGCCGAGCTTCTTGCGCAGGCGGGAGACGTGCACCTCGACGGTGTGGGGGTCGTTATAGAGCGCGAGGTCGTAGCCCCAGACGTTTTCCAGGATGCGGCCGGCCGGGACGACCTTCCCCGCGTGCTCGACTAAGTATAAGAGCAGGTCGAACTCCCGGCGGGTGAGGGGGACGGGCTTGCCCGCAGCCTTCACCTCGCGGCCCACCGGGTCCACCTCGAGGCCGCCCGATTTGAGCGCGGCGGCGGACTCCGGCGTGGGGTCGAAACGGCGCAGGACCGCGCCCAGGCGCGCGAAGAGGACGGGCATCGACAGGGGCTTGAGGATGTAGTCGTCGGCGCCGCTCTCGAGGCCGGAGACCACGTCCTTGTCCTCGACGAGCTCGCCCGACATGATGACCACCGGCACGCCCTTGGTCGCCTTGCCCTTCTTGAGCACGCGGCAGAGGGCGTGCCCGCCCATCTCGGGCATGTCGGCGTCGGTGAGGACGAGGTCGGGGACGGATTCCTGGACGAGCCCCAAGGCCTGCGTCCCGTCGTTGGCCTGCAGGACGCGGTAGCCCTGCCTTTCGAGGGCCGACGTCACGGCTTTCCGGACCGACGCGGAGTCGTCGACCACGAGGATCGTCTTGGGCATCCTGCGCATTGTACTTAGCTTGGGCGTCCGGTTCCGCATGGCTCATCCCCGTCAGGCCGCCCGCGGGCAGGGGAGCTCGGCGACGTACCTCGTGCCGCCCTCGGGGCGCGCCTCTCCCCACAGGGCCCCGCCGTGCCTGAGCACCGCCCGGCGCGCCGAGAGGGGGACCTGGTCGGAGCGGTCGTCGGTCGTTTCGACGGTCGCCCGGACCGCGAACGGCGCGCCGGCGGCGTCCAAGACGAGCTCCGACCCCAGCGTCAAGGCCTCGCCGCTCGGGAGGGCCGCCGCGGCCAACAGCAGGGCTCCGAGGTCCGCGGCCGCCCCCTCGGGGTTCGCGCGGAGGCGCTCGAGGCCTTTGACGAGGATCTCCTCGAGGACCCGGGCCGACTCCCGCACGCGCTCGAGGTGGGGGCGCGCGGACTCGGGGGCGTCGCGCAGCGCCATCCCGGCCGAGGCGGCGATGACGGTCAGCGGGGTCCGCGCGTCGTGCAGGACGGCGGCCAAGTCCAGGGTGCCGTCGTCCGCCCGCCTCTCGAAGCGCTCCTTCCGGGCGGCCAACGCGGCGTCGAAGGACTCGGCGAGGGGCCCTCCTCGGCCGCCGTCCGCAAACCCCCGCCCCGCCGCCATGTTCGCCGTGTCCATGCCCGCCTCCTCTATTTGCCGCACCGCGCCCGGAGCCCGAAAGCCTCGCGGTCCGCGTCCAGGAATTCCTTGGTCTCCGTCATGCTCAGGGGCTCGGGGGACTCCGCCGCCTCCGCGAGCGCAGCGGCGAACCGAGCCTTGAGGGACGCGTCGAAGAACGACGCGCCGGGGGCCTCGGCGGGCGCCTTGAAGCCGCGCTTGGCGGCCTGCGCGCCCCAGTACCGCGCCTTGAGCTCGAGGATGCCGGCCTGCAGGGCGTCGGAGCGGGCCTGCCAGGCGCGGCACTCGTCGCCCAAGGCGTCGCGCAGGTCGGACCGGGCCGCCGCGGGGGCGCGGCGGGGGACGTCGAAGCCCTTCGGGGCGTTCCGCCGGACCCGCGCGGCGTCGCGGACGCGGCCTTGGAAAGCCAAGGCCTCGGCGACCGACTCCGCGGCCGAGAGGGGGCCCGGCTCCGGGATGGGCGACAGGCCCGGCAGGGGGGGCGCGTCGACGAGCACGCGTGCCGAGGCCAGCACGAGGCCGTCTTCGACCCGCACCAGGCGGGCGTGGACCTCGGCCTTGCCGCCCAGGGCCGCGTACACGCCGGTGACCACGGCCTCGGCGGCGGCGAGCCGGCCCGGCTCGGGGCGGCGGCGGGCGTCCACCGCGCCGGTCTGGCCGAACGCGAGCTCGGCCATGACGTCCTCCAGCCCCGCGCGCTCCACCAGCCGCACGTCGCGGCGGCCGTCGAGCCTGCGGGAGAGGTCCTCGGCCAGGAGCCGCCCGCGGCCGTCCTCGGAGCCCCCGACCGCTTTAAAGGGAAGGACCGCGACGCGGGTGATGCCGGCGTCCTGGGCCCCGCGGGCGAACGTCTTGGCGGCGGAGGAGAGGCCGGCGGCTTGCGTCGTCGAGGCCAGGGCGAGGGTCAGTGCGAGCGGGAGTGAGAGCTTCATGCCCATACGGTGGGCCTTGAAGGTCTCCAGAGCCTCTCGCGAGGCTCAACTTTCGCTCAACAACCTTCGTTCTGGGCGGCGGCCAGGGACT